>NZ_JABMCU010000135.1:0-12190 GCF_013179605.1 Enterobacter sp. CM29
CCACGTTATTGAACTGCTGAAGCAGGCTTATCAGTTTATTGGCAAGTGAGCGTTGCTTGAGCCTGACACACTCGCTAAGCAATACACCTTCAAGGCCTCCGTGAGTAAAAAGCAACTGCCCGTCAGTCTCCAGGCTAAGACGTAAATCATTTTGAATACTCAGCGGTTCTGGCTTGGTTTTGTTATAGATCATTCGGTACAGGCACTGTGGCACGATCCCAGGTACAGGGCCGGTATCCGGGAAGTAGAGTGTCGACAGCGTAAGGTAATGACTGGGATAAATATTCTGATGGCATATTCCATGCCTGACAGTCAGTTTGGTCAGATCGGTAAGCCAGCTTTGGTAGGTTTTGAGTAAAAAATCATAGCGAGCGATTGTATCTTGCATGGGGAATTATCCGTATGTGCTGTATTCAAACTGGCGTCATATTGCGCTTTGGGGAGATGACGCTGATGGTTTTCGCAAAGGTGATTACTGACGGGACTGGCGGATACGCTCCTGCAACCAGGACTCTATTTCACTTTGTAGCCAGCGCGAACTGCGCCCCAGCTTGATGGGTTTCGGAAAGACACCATCTTTGATGAGTCGGTACATCCACTTATCACTGACGCCTAATAGACGGGTAATGAAAGCCATATCGACAAATTGGTCTTCGAGTAAGGAAGGTTTGATGGTCATGATTGAGTTCTCCGGTAGCATTGGGTTAGCCGGAGTCGTGGTTAATGATTACTTATGCCAGCTCCGACATATCAACCGGTGAATCTGTAAAAAGTCAGTGAAGGTTGTTCAGCGTATGCGTGGCCTACCTCGTTTGCTTTTTACCGGTATCACGTTTTTACCCGCGATGATGCCATTTTCCTTTTGCTCACATTTAGCCAGATAGCTAATGACATAACGCAAATCATCGATCTCGTCCGTATCAAAATGTCGGATCACCTTTCCAATTTTGACTTC
Organism: Enterobacter sp. CM29; assembly: GCF_013179605.1. Classification (NCBI taxonomy): domain Bacteria; kingdom Pseudomonadati; phylum Pseudomonadota; class Gammaproteobacteria; order Enterobacterales; family Enterobacteriaceae; genus Enterobacter; species Enterobacter sp. CM29. Next base: position 956 of record NZ_JABMCU010000135.1, read on the forward strand.
ATAAATATCTTTAGGGACGCAAAGGTGATGATATCCATCATGATCTGTCACTTTTTTCCAAATATTCCCCATAGCTCGGGATACAGGATAATGACAGTTCTGAAACTGCCCATTCAGATAGCAAACAAAATGGACATGCAGTCCTTTTCTCTTCGTGTACTCTATCACCCAGTAATAGCCCACAATCGGAAGGGATTTTTCGAACTCTTTAATCAATATTTGGACTTCGTTATAAATTGAATGTTTGCAGGCATGCCCAAAGCTTGCTGAGTTCTTTTTATAGGCAAAGTCGATCCTGAAAGGTAGTAATTTTGAAAATCGCTGGAACATAGCCTCCATATGTGTATTGATATCAGTCAGCAATAGCCCATCCATTTTATACTTTGGATTGGCGTTATATGGTCGTTTCATTTTTCTTCCTCGGTAGTGATTCAAAGGAAGAGGTGGTTCTGTAATTTATACGTGTATAAGTCGATAGGTCTATCTAGTAGATGCTCATCATCTTTTACTAATGTGGGATATGATAGATGTATGTACTTCTTTTAATAATACTAATTAACCTTAATTCTCTATTGTGGTTGTTTACAGCATAACCCGTTTTCTGAGGCGATAAGTGAGGATGATGGAAAATCGTGCTTCACGGAGGATCCGAATTAGCGACCAAATAATAGGCCGGATATACCCTCAAAAAAATAACATTGCCGAAGTTTGGCTCTCACTAACTTTTGAGCTGCCCCCGAATTTGTTGATATGACTGCTTTATCCCTGAACTGTCCAATGCCACTGATAGACATTCCTACGTCTAAGGTTTTGTCATAAAATCATCAGTCAGATACCCCCTCGTCCAGTGATTGCGTATCAGTAATCAGTGTTATCGTTAAATTTATTAACTTGAAATGATGGTGAATTAGCTGTAAAACAAATTGATATAAATCGTATAATCACGATAAATCACTAAGTGATTTAGTCGGCGGAGGAGTGGAAATGGTTCGGGTAGTTCGTAATGATGGTGAGATGATAAAAATTCTGGAAGATGCGCTACAGCGATACAATATTAATTGCCCATCACATGCAGGTGATAAGAATTACCAAACCTATCTCGAACGCGTCAGAAAATACTGCCAGTCTCTTGGCCATAATGAGCAGGATTTAGACAATTTCTTCGCTGAAGTGGAAAGCTATCAATCATTTTCCTTTCCTTCGGAAGTTGATCTTGGTTGGTTTAAAAATGATGCTCGTGCGAGCCTGTGGTTGGCATGTGAATTATATTCAGAAACGCAAGTAATGTCGTTGGGAACGGGGATTCTTGATATTTTGTCTCCAGACTCTTTGCCGCCCGATCATCTTGTCAGGATTCAGAATATCAGGAAGGTAATTTACAGCTGGCCACTTAGTATAACTCCTAAGGCGTTTATGAAATCTAAAGCAATAGAATGGGCTAAATTAATAGAGCATGAGGATCTTTTTAGTGATTTTACCTCTCAAGAAAATGATGTTTCTGGTTGGTTAAAAAGTTATTTGGAGAAGCATATTCCGTCTTCAGGAGTGCGTGTTTGTGGTAATGCCAGAGACGAAACTCTTGCATGGTGCTACGCACTTTATTTCGAATGGAGAAAGAAAAACTCAGGTTCACCTGATACAGTGAGCTTATTTAAAATTAAGTTCAAAAGTGCATGGGCAACACAAAAAAACAGGTTGAAAAATAAAGTATATAAAAAGCTAAAGCCACTGAATATCTACATTTCAGAAGATGCCCATCGGATGTTAAGGACGCTAGCCTTAGATGAATGCATATCAAACGATAAGGTAGTTGAACATGCAATTATGGCTGCATACAAAAATAAAAGATCAAAGCAGTGATAACATTTTAAAAAAATTCAGACAGATATTATTTCATTGAATGCCCCCGAAGCCATTCTGACTCGGGGGTTTTATTTTTTGGCTGAGGTCGTTTCATGAAAAAATCAGAAGGTTTGCAAGCCATCGAGAAACCGTTGGCGTCACTCCCCCATGCTTTCGGCAAACACATTCTTGACCATATTTACAAGCTCACTCACTACGAACCGGTCATCGGCATCATGGGCAAAACAGGTGCGGGAAAATCGTCGCTCTGCAATGCGTTGTTCCGGAGTGAGGTCACGCCCGTCAGTGAAGTCGATGCCTGCACTCGTGAAGTGCTGCGATTGCGTCTGAGCAGCGGTGAACATAGTCTGATACTTGTAGATCTACCCGGTGTCGGTGAGAGTGAGCAACGGGATAAAGAATATGAATCTTTGTATCGTCGTATCCTCCCTGAGCTGGATCTCATCCTGTGGGTTATCAAAGCCGATGATCGCGCTTTCTCTGTGGATGAGCGCTTCTACCGACGAGTGATGACGGGTTACCAACAGCGAATACTGTTTGTCGTTAACCAGGCTGACAAAATCGAGCCATGCCATGAATGGAACGCTGCCAGCAATACTCCTTCACCTAAGCAGTCGGTTAATATCAAGGCCAGGCTGGAGTCCATTTGCCAGCTATTTTCAGCGTCCCATCCGGTGTGCGTTGTCTCAGCCCGAACAAGCTGGAATCTGCCATCAATGATAGAAACCATGATGCGTTGCCTTCCGGATCGTGCCACCAGCCCAGTGGCGACGCAATTGCATGGGAGGCTATGCAATGAACCGGTAAAAAAGCAGGCACGTGAGAGTTTCGGCAGCGCAGTAGGTGAGGTGTTTGATTCTGCGGAAGCGGCATCATTTATTGCCGCGCCACTAAAAGCGGTCATTCGTACAGTCCGCGATGCCGTAGCATCCGTTGCCCGTGCCGTTTGGGACTGGATTTTCTTCTGAGCTGGCTTACCTGCCATTATCTTCGGGACATACCCTGTCCGTTCTGACGTTTTATAATCTGTTGAATTTCGGCGGTTTCCCCTTTACGCCCCGTCACGACTGATTTTGGCAACTGTAAAAAATACGTCTTCTTGTGTCCATTCCCTGTCCTACCCCCTCGTTAAAATAACCGTTTTATTATCAGCAAATTATCCCACTGGAGAACTTGTCTCATGACTCAGGCTGAACGCCGCCATGACCGGCTTGCCGTCAGGCTGTCGTTGATTATCAGCCGTCTGGTGGCTGGCGAAACACTGGATTTGCGAGCGCTGGCAATGGAATTTGGTGTGTCGGTTCGAACCCTACGCCGGGACTTTCGGGAACGGCTGATGTATCTGGATCTGGAGTATCGCAAAGGCCGGTGCCGTTTGTTATCCGGTAGCCGCCAAAGAGAACTCGCGGTAATGACATTTGCCCGCCAGTCAGGCGTTGAAGCACTGTTTCCTGATATGGATAACCATCTGGTCAGTTCACTGTTGAGCGGATCAGGGGAGTCTCCTTGCCTTATCTGGCAGGGAACAGCCCAGGTTTCATCCCCGGACTCAGGCATATTCACTCGGTTAGTAAGTGCTATATCGGAACATCGAAAGGTGACGCTGCTTGGTAACGGTTGCCGGTGTACAGGCCTTGCTCCCTATCGGCTGGTTTTGCGCGAAGGCAAGTGGTACCTGACAGGCGAACATCAGGCACGAATTGCCGTCTTTCCCCTGACCGATATTCGGGCGGTCACGCTACACAAGGATAGCTTTAGCCCAGATGTAATAGTGCGCGACATCCTCTCTCGCCCGGATTTTCTTCAGGCTTTACCACACTTTCGCTTTTTCCATTCATTGCTTGTCGCAACTGACGGCGGGCTTATACCTCAGAAGGAATAACCACGATGAAATTATTTACCACTACATTGCTGGCTGCCAGCATTTGCCTGGGGACACTTTTTCCGGCTGATGCTGGAAATATCGTCGGCTCTGTCAAAGCCTGGCAGTACATGCAGGCTAATGGCTGGAAATCAGCTGATGGTATGGATGACAACACACTGCACAATATGCTCTACCAGGCCAATGTCATTGATAACTACCCGTGGACGAAGCAGTTTTTGCTACGTACCCGTGGTGGTGGTGCAATTTTCCTGGCCGATAAGAAAACCCACACTATTCGTCAACTAAAACTGAGTCCTGTCGGTGAAACCTACAATGATATTGAAACGGTTTATCAGGGAGATGATAAAGGGGAAGGCTGCTACTTCGCCATTATAGATAACCAGTCCTCGGCCAGATACGAAGCGGAGCAAAGTGTTCTATACAGCTATCCTAAGGTGGATAATATTGATAACGAACTGGCTAAAGTCAGGCTGAAATTCAGCCCACAAGTAGTTACGGTCATTCCGGATAACTGCGTAAATAAACAACAGCAGGCCGCATTGGCGGCTAAGCGCTCGGAAGAGGATCGGAAGCTACAGCAATGGGTTGCGCAGCAAAGCTTGGCGGAATTGTGTCGTCGCACAGGCAACTGCTAATTTCTTCTCAATAACCATCAAAGGAAAAAATGATGGAAAAGGATTATCAGAAGGTTATCGCTATACCTTCTCCCACAATGGTAAAGATATTTGCAAAACCTGATTGCAGCAATCTCCTGCCATTCGTCAATCGAACTGCTAAAGCCTTATCAATCATTGTCGGTTTAATGTTGTGCTATTCATCCTACGCTTACGCAGATGAACAACGCTATATCAGCGTCCGCAACACTGATACCGTGTGGACTCCCGGTAATATCTGCGTGTATCAGTTCCGTCTGGATAATGGAGGGAGCGGTGTGAGTTTTGGCCCGCTGTCTGTTTCGTTGCGCCTGAAAGACAAGGCGGGCAATACGCTGGCGACAGGATCCATGGACGTTGCCCCCTTCGGTGACAGCGATGCCACTCGTTTTCAGGACGCTTTTCTGGAGCATAAATGTGTCGAAAACGTCAGCGCTGTTGAAATCATAAAGGCGGCCGAAGAGCGCAACGGCCATCAGGTCAGACTGCCACTGTCCGTTTTCGACCCACAGTATTACCAGCCACTGCTGATATCAGTTGCCGGGAATAAGGCATCATAGCTGGCTTAGATTTGCATTTGCCTAACATCAACTTAGCACAATCCTTCACTACACATCAGGCCATGCCTCCTTCGGGAAGCATGGCCTTTTCGTTTTTAATCTCTGAATAAGGAATAGCCATGACCCGTTTAGCCAGCCGCTTCGGTGCGGCCAATCTCGTTCGCCGCAACCGCCCGTTAACCCGCGACGAACTAGCCCATTACGTACCCAGCGTTTTCAGCGAAGAGAAGCATGAATCCCGTAGCGATCGCTACACATACATTCCAACCATCACTTTGCTCGATAACTTGCAACAGGAAGGTTTCCAGCCGTTCTTTGCCTGCCAGACCCGTGTGCGTGACCAGAGCAAGCGCGAACACACCAAACACATGCTCCGTTTGCGCCGTGAAGGGCAAATCACCGGCAAGCAGGTACCGGAAGTTATTCTGCTTAACAGTCATGACGGCTCCAGTTCTTACCAGATGTTGCCGGGATTATTCAGATCGGTTTGTCAGAATGGGCTGATTTGCGGTGAGAGTTTTGGCGAGGTGCGTGTGCCGCATAAAGGCAACGTAGTAGAGAAGGTTATTGAAGGGGCTTACGAAGTGTTGGGGATATTTGACCGCGTGGAAGAGAAACGCGACGCCATGCAGTCGCTGATGTTACCTCCACCGGCACAGCAGGCACTGGCAAAAGCAGCGCTGACATACCGTTATGGTGAAGATCACCAGCCGGTGACGGAATCGCAGATACTCTCTCCACGCCGCAGGCAGGACGAAAGCAACGACTTGTGGACCACTTATCAACGTATTCAGGAAAACCTGATTAAAGGCGGTCTGTCGGGGCGAACGACCAAAGGAAAGCGCACCCATACTCGTGCTGTGAAAGGAATCGACGGCGATGTAAAGCTCAATCGCGCGTTGTGGGTGATGGCTGAAAATATGCTGCAACTTGCATCATGAATCGCTTATTCGAGTTTGTTGATAGCCCTGTAACTCCCGGTTGCGGGGCTTTTGCTTTAAAGGAACTCCCATGCCTGAACTGCTTTTACCCCCAGCTTTCCCGGTGAATGAACAGCGTATTATTCGCCGCGCCATGCGCCTGCTGGAGAAATACCTGCGCCAGCCTGGTGAGCAGTTTCTTGCCGCGAATTGTACGAAAACCTGGCTACAACTGCATCTGGCGCGACAGGAACGAGAAGTCTTTGTCGTACTCTACCTCGATAGTCAACATCGCCTGCTGGAACACGAAACTCTATTTCTCGGCACGATCAGCCATACCGAAGTTCATCCCCGTGAAATTGTAAAATCTGCACTGCGCCATAACGCAGCAGCGGTGATAGTCGCCCATAACCATCCGTCCGGGATTACGGATGCAAGTAAGGCAGACAGAACCATCACCGCCCAAATCGTAAACGCTCTGGGTCTGGTCGAGGTTCGGGTGCTGGACCATTTCATTATCGGTAATGGCGAAATATTGTCTTTTGCTGAACGGGGCTGGCTGTAGCGAGAAATTTCACCTACTTAACGGATATAAAACAGGAGGAAATGATGGAGAAACACGATCCCACCGAATGGGGGCTTCGACGCGATATCACGCCGCGTGTAGGAGCACGACTGGTACAGGAAGGAAATCAACTGCATTACCTGGCTGACCGGGCCGGTGTCACCGGCACCTTTAATGAAGCTGAGAGCCGCAAACTGAATGCAGCATTTCCGCATTTCGTGGAGCAGATGGCGTTAATGCTACTCTCCGGGGAACTAAACCCCCGTTATGCGCACTGTGTCACCCTGTACCATGATGGATTTACCTGTGAAGCCGACACGCTTGGCTCTTATGGTTACGTCTACATCGTCATTTACCCTACTCAACGCTGACCGACTTTAGCCTCAACCTTAACGAGAAAAACCCCATGAAAACTTTACCTGCATCAACTCAGCGGGCGGCTAAGCCATGCCCGACACCCGTAGTTGTCTGGCAAACGCTACTTACCCGTCTGCTGGAGCAACACTATGGCCTGACTCTGAACGACACGCCATTCTGCGATGAAACAGTCATTCAGGAACATATTAACGCCGGTATCACACTGGCTGATGCCGTTAACTTTCTGGTGGAAAAGTACGAGCTGGTTCGTATTGATCGCAGAGGGTTTAGCTGGCAGGAACAATCGCCTTATCTGCGGGCTGTAGATATTTTGCGGGCGAGACAGGCAACGGGTCTGTTACGACAAAGCCATAATCTTTCGACACGCTGAATCTTGCGAGTCTCCTTCCCGAATTACATTCCCTATCTGTCTTCCTTATTTACTCATTGCATAATGCGCCTGCCACTCCCGGCAGGCGTGTTTGCTTTTATACGGACAAAAATCATGCAAACAGAAGCTGAAGTCTTAACTGACCATAATGAGCTAATTGGCTCAACCAGTATCGAACGCATCGTCACAGGACGTGATGCTGCGCTGAGCCTGATAGAAATCCTGATCCATAAGCTTGATGATATCTCACGGCTAACCTCCAGCATCGGTGGTGATGTGGCGGAGCATTGGGCGATGCGACAGGGCCATTCCTTTGACTGTTGGCTGATGCAACCAGTAGACAAAGCGATGCCGGTGATTACCCGCAATATCGACCGCAGTATCTGGCGCGATCTCATGCTGAAGTCCGGGATGTTGACTCTGATGGATGCCGAAGCCCGCAGTCAGTGGGCGAAGAACCTGGAGGAGGGCGATCTCCCGGTTATTAGCGAAGCCAACATCCTCAGTACCTTTGAACAACTCCACCACAATAAGCAGGATGTTTTCGAACGTGGGATTATCAATGTATTTAAAGGGTTAAGTTGGGACTACAAAACCAATAATCCCTGTTATTTCGGTAAGAAGATTATCGTCAATAATCTGGTGAAGCATGACAGATGGGGCTACAGCCTGAACTGGGGCTGGCGACGCGACCAGTTAGCCGATCTGGAGCGAATGCTCTACCTGCTGGATGGGAAAACCATTCCCGATAACCGGCATGATATCTCCATCCGCTTTATGGATTTTGTGCGCGATAATCCGCATCAGCAGGTTTTCGAAGATGAGTTGTTCACTATTCGCTACTTTCAAAAGGGCAGTGGGCATATCACTTTTAAACGTCTGGATCTGGTGGAGAAGATGAATGACATCGTGGCGAAGCACTTTCCGGGGATGTTGCCTGCGAAATGAGATGTGATGTTTTTATAGGCACCTCTATGCTAATCTTAATAGGAGTTATTAAATGTTATTAACGGAGGTAATCCCTATGGGTTCGCTTACTAAACAAACCATCAGCGCACAGATACCCGTTGAATTGGCTGCTGCTGTTGAGAATCTGGCAATTGAGTTAGATCGTTCTAAAAGCTGGATTATTAAGGAAGCGTTGACCAGTATGCTGGCCGAAAGAGAACGGCGTCACCAGAGCATCCAGGCCGGTCTTGCCGATGTGGATGCCGGGCGCGTGGTGAGCCACTCGGACGTGGTGGATTTTGCTAATCGCTTAAAGAAATCCTGATAAATGGAAATTTACTGGACGCTTAAAGCTCAGGATGACCTGGAGCGTATCTACCGTTTCGCCCTTCAGTATAGCCGCCAGCACGCCGATGACGTTTTGGATCGTCTGATTACTGGTTGTGCTGGTCTTACAGCACATCCGGCAATTGGCGTACAGCAGACTCGGTATGAACCTCGTGAGGTCCGAAAAGTGTTATTCGATGACTATGAGGTTCACTACGAACTCCGTGACAATGATATCTATATTGTGGATCTCTGGCATACCAGAGAAGAACGATGAAAAGATTTTCTTTTCGTCCAGGAGTGTTGATTAGCGAGTAAAAACACGGTTTTGTGTTTTTACTCAATTTTGTGTTTTAATGGCACTTTCTACTCCTTCTGAAGGATGGATGCCATGTTACAGAACAACATCAAACAGCTCCGTACCCAGCTATCTATCACCCAGCGCGAGCTGGCGTTTATGGTCGGCACCAGCCAGCAGCAAATTCAGCGTATCGAAACCGGGAAGGTTGCTGCAAAGCTGAGTCTCGCACAGGCAATATGCAATGCCCTGGATAAACCTCTAAACGTAGTGTTCCCGGAAAGCGAGCGGTTGATAAACGACTTGCGCAAGAAGCGTCGTAAAACCGATGAAGATCTTGAGGCGATAGCCACAAGCGGCATTGAAATGGATAGCGGTCTCTGGACCGTAAAACTTTGGCTACAGGGGCAGCAGGACTATTTGTTGTTGCCCATTTCTGCTACGGATAAGCGGAGGTTTTATTATTATTTTCAGGAAAAAACCGTTCCAAATACAGAAAGTTTCTTCGTTTTTGATTCTTCTGAGTATCGTTATGCGTTAAATATGCGTGAAGTGGTATTTCATCAGTTCCTGTCTGATGGTCTGCGGCCAATCGTTGCTGAAGAAGATGATGATTACGAAGATGATTATTTTAATGTCCAAATCACCTTGGTGAACGGTGGCCCAGTGATTCCGCTGAGTGTTGAGCCTGATGCACCGCAAAACGAAGAGACGGATGATATCGGTCAGTTGAATGCGTTCTTTGAAAAGCTGGACTGCGAGCCTGAAACCACAGATCGTTATATGTTAACCGATGAAGACGGTGAAGATGCTTTTATCCGTATTGGTTCTATTGCCATGGTGCGAGTCGTACTTGACGCGCTGGAGCCTGTGGAAGAAGATGAAGAGTAGTTTTTAGCTAGCTGTATTCTCAGGGAATTGCGTTGAGTATATATGTGAGTATACAATGTGGTTTCTTGTTTTTATAAACTCATTTATTTCAATTGGTTATGGCGTAAATCGCGGTGCGGCCTTCGGCACCATAAGATGTGAATTAAAGTCGCTTAAGGGCGGCTTTTTTTGCGTCTGAATCCACGCAAATTTTTGCTTTCAGCAGAAGACAATCTGATTCAACCAACATCAAATTAATTGTGTGTATAGAAACGAATATATTCTAATTCAATAATTTTATATTTATGCATCAGCATTTCGGTGATTTTAAATGAATATTTTTCTTAGTCTGGACGCTTTCCGCTTTGCCTTGGAAAAGGAATGTATGCTGTCCCGCATGGTTTAAACATTTCGCATCTGCTGTAACGAACCCCAAACTTTCTCCATCATTGATTAACTTGCTGTGATTTTGGTCATTGCTCGGGAAGCTTCAGAAAGTTAAAGTAAAAATTATGTTCCTAAAATGTATGTGCAGGCCAGCATAACAATGATGAATAAATCCAATTTTGAGTTCCTGAAGGGCGTGAACGATTTCACCTATGCCATCGCTTGCGCGGCGGAAAATAACTACCCGGATGATCCCAATACGGCGCTGGTAAAAATGCGTATGTTTGGCGAAGCGACGGCAAAACATCTTGGCCTGCTGCTGGATATTCCTCCCTGTGAAAATCAGCACGAACTCCTGCGTGAGCTTGGCAAAATTGCCTTCGTTGACGACAGCATTCTTTCCGTGTTCCATAAATTACGTCGTATTGGTAACCAGGCTGTCCACGAATACCATAACGATCTTGATGATGCTCAGATGTGCTTAAGGCTGGGCTTTCGGCTGGGGGTCTGGTACTACCGTTTGGTTACGAAAGATTATGACTTCCCTGTGCCTGTTTTTGTTTTACCGGAGCGCGGAGAAAATCTTTACCGTCAGGAAGTACTGACGTTAAAACAAAAGCTAGAAGAGCAGTCACGTGAGAAAGCACTCAGTCAGGCTGAACTCGAAGCACAGCAGCAGAAACTGATTGCTCTGAACGGCTATATTGCCATTCTTGAAGGTAAGCAGCAGGAAACTGAAGCACAGACATTGGCTCGTTTCTCAGCACTGGAAGCGCAGTTAGCTGAGAAAAATGCGAAGCTGGCCAAGCTCACGGAACAGGAAAGAAAAGCCTACCATAAAGAAATTACCGACCAGGCCGTCAAGCGTACACTGAATCTCAGTGAAGAGGAGAGTCGCTTCCTGATTGACGCTCAGTTACGTAAAGCGGGTTGGCAGGCGGATAGTAAAATGCTGCGCTTTGCCAAAGGTGCTCGCCCGGAACCGGGTATTAATAAAGCGATTGCCGAATGGCCTACGGGCGTAGATGAAACGGGTAAGCAAGGATTTGCGGATTATGTTCTGTTCGTGGGCCTTAAGCCTATCGCAGTGGTCGAAGCAAAACGTAAAAATATTGATGTTCCCGGCAAGCTGAATGAGGCTTATCGATACAGTAAATATTTCGATAATGCGTTTTTGCGCGATACGCTTCTGGAGCAATTTACCCCCGACG
>NZ_JABMCU010000136.1:0-12150 GCF_013179605.1 Enterobacter sp. CM29
CTGATCTACTCTGACCTGGCGGCAGGCCGTCTGGATGCCGCGTTTCAGGATGAAGTCGCCGCGAGCGAAGGCTTCCTGAAACAGCCTGCGGGTAAAGAGTACGCCTTTGCCGGCCCGTCGGTGAAAGACAAAAAATACTTTGGCGACGGCACCGGTATTGGTCTGCGTAAGGATGATACCGAGTTGAAAGCCGCCTTCGACAAAGCGTTTAATGAGCTGCGTAAAGACGGTACCTACGACAAACTGGCGAAGAAATACTTTGATTTCAACGTCTACGGTGATTAATACCTGAATGAGATGCACTGATGTGGTGCATCTTTAGGGGAGTTGTTCCAGTATGGTGCAAGCAATGCACCATATTGGACCGCCGTGTGCATAGTTAAGCATTTTAAATGCAAAAATTCCCGTTCAGAGGCATTAATCTTTGCCTGAGTGAGGGGATTAATGGCACATTAACGGCACCCCGTAGTCGTAAAATCTCGTATTTAGACAGTTTGTTGAGGACAGATATGAAAAAACTGGTGTTGTCACTTTCTCTGGTACTGGCCTTTTCCAGCGCCACCGCGGCATTCGCAGCAATTCCGCAGAAAATTCGTATTGGAACTGACCCAACCTATGCACCTTTCGAATCGAAGAATGCGAAGGGAGAACTGGTCGGTTTTGACATCGATCTGGCTAACGAGCTGTGCAAACGCATTAAAGCGCAATGTACCTACGTTGAAAACCCGCTGGACGCGCTAATCCCGTCCCTGAAAGCGAAAAAAATTGACGTGATCATGTCCTCCCTGTCTATCACCGAAAAACGTCAGCAGGAGATTGCCTTCACGGACAAACTCTACGCGGCTGACTCACGTCTGGTGGTGGCGAAATCCTCTGACATTCAGCCAACCCTTGAATCTCTGAAGGGCAAACGCGTGGGCGTGTTGCAGGGTACGACGCAGGAAACCTACGGTAACGAGCACTGGGCGCCAAAGGGGATTGAAATTGTCTCTTACCAGGGTCAGGAAAACATCTACGCAGACCTGACGGCAGGCCGTATTGACGCGGCATTCCAGGATGAAGTGGCGGCAAGCGAAGGCTTCCTGAAACAGCCTGTGGGTAAAGATTACAAGTTTGGCGGTCCGTCCATTAAGGACGAAAAACTCTTTGGCGTTGGCACCGGTATGGGCCTGCGGAAAGAAGACAACGAACTGCGTGAAGCCCTGAACAAAGCGTTCGCCGAGATGCGCGCGGACGGCACCTACGACAAGCTGGCGAAAAAGTACTTCGATTTTAATGTTTACGGCGGCTAATCGCCCCGTCTGATAACGTGCGGCCCCTCCCGTTGCGGGAGGGGAAAAGACACGGTTCCACCACTCACGAGACGACAGGGCACGCGGTATGCTGTACGGATTTTCTGGCGTTATTTTACAGGGCGCGCTTGTCACCCTTGAGCTGGCTATCAGCTCCGTGGTGCTGGCGGTGCTGATAGGCCTGGCGGGCGCGGGGGCAAAGTTATCCGCCAACAGACCGCTGGCGCTGATATTTGAAGGCTATACCACGCTGATTCGCGGCGTGCCTGACCTGGTGCTGATGCTGCTGATCTTTTATGGCCTGCAAATCGCACTTAACGGCGTCACGGATGCCATCGGCATGGATCAGATCGATATCGACCCGATGGTGGCCGGTATTATTACCCTTGGTTTTATCTACGGTGCTTATTTCACTGAGACCTTTCGCGGCGCTTACATGGCCGTGCCGAAAGGGCACATTGAAGCGGCGACCGCCTACGGTTTTACCTCCTCACAAACGTTTCGCCGGATCATGTTCCCGGCCATGATGCGCTACGCGCTGCCGGGCATCGGTAACAACTGGCAGGTTATTCTCAAGGCAACGGCGCTGGTCTCCCTGCTGGGTCTGGAAGATGTAGTGAAGGCCACGCAGCTGGCGGGTAAAAGCACCTGGGAACCGTTCTATTTTGCGGTAGTCTGCGGCGTAATCTATCTGGTCTTTACGACCGTCTCCAATGGTGTGCTGCTTCTGCTCGAACGTCGCTACTCCGTGGGTGTGAAGAGGGCTGACCTGTGATTGAGATTATTCAGGAGTACTGGAAATCCCTGCTGTGGACGGATGGCTACCGCTTTACTGGCGTGGCGATCACGCTGTGGCTGCTGATCTCCTCGGTGGTCATGGGCGGCATTCTGGCGGTGTTTCTCGCCATTGGCCGCGTGTCGAACAATAAATTTATCCAGTTTCCGATCTGGCTGTTCACCTACGTGTTTCGCGGTACGCCGCTGTACGTGCAGCTGCTGGTGTTCTATTCCGGAATGTACACGCTGGAGATCGTGAAAGGCACCGAGATGCTGAACGCGTTCTTCCGCAGCGGTCTGAACTGTACGGTGCTGGCGCTGACCCTTAATACCTGCGCCTATACCACCGAAATCTTCGCCGGGGCCATTCGTTCCGTGCCGCACGGTGAGATTGAGGCGGCGCGCGCGTATGGCTTTTCCTCCGTGAAGCTCTACCGCTGTATTATTCTGCCTTCAGCGCTGCGCATTGCGCTGCCGGCGTACAGCAACGAAGTGATTTTAATGCTGCATTCGACGGCACTGGCGTTTACCGCCACGGTACCTGATCTGTTAAAGATTGCCCGCGATATTAACTCTGCCACCTACCAGCCGTTTACGGCGTTTGGCATTGCGGCAGTGCTCTATTTGATCATTTCTTACGTCCTGATCAGCCTGTTCCGTAAGGCTGAAAAACGCTGGTTGCAGCATATAAAACCGTCGACGCACTGAGAATTTATGATGGCTGAGAACAAATTAAACGTAATTGATTTGCACAAGCGCTACGGCGAACATGAAGTGCTGAAAGGGGTGTCGCTGGAGGCTAACGCGGGCGACGTGATCAGTATTATCGGCTCATCAGGTTCGGGTAAAAGTACCTTCCTGCGCTGCATCAACTTCCTCGAAAAGCCGAGCGAAGGATCGATTGTGGTGAGCGGACAGAACATCAACATGGTCCGTGATAAAGACGGTCAGCTTAAAGTAGCGGATAAAAACCAGCTGCGCCTGCTGCGCACACGCCTGACCATGGTATTCCAGCACTTTAATCTCTGGAGCCACATGACGGTGCTGGAGAACGTGATGGAAGCGCCGGTTCAGGTGCTCGGCTTAAGCAAGCAGGAAGCCCGCGAGCGTGCGGTCAAATACCTGGCGAAAGTGGGTATCGACGAGCGGCAGCAGATCAAATATCCGGTGCACCTGTCAGGGGGACAGCAGCAGCGTGTTTCCATCGCCCGCGCGCTGGCGATGGAGCCGGAAGTATTGCTGTTTGACGAACCGACTTCCGCGCTGGATCCTGAACTCGTTGGCGAAGTGCTGCGCATCATGCAGAAGCTGGCGGAAGAGGGCAAAACGATGGTGGTGGTGACGCACGAGATGGGCTTTGCCCGTAACGTTTCTAACCACGTTATCTTCCTGCATCAGGGCAAGATTGAGGAGCAGGGGCATCCGGACGAGGTGCTGGCGAACCCGCAAAGCCCGCGTTTGCAGCAGTTCCTGAAAGGCTCGTTGAAGTAGGTTTGGCCTTTCTCCCTCTCCCTGTGGGAGAGGGCCGGGGTGAGGGCATCAGGCCGCAGAGCCGCCCAATTGCCCGGTGGCGCTTCGCTTTCCGGACCTACAAAAACCGTAGGCCGGGCAAACGCAGTGCCGCCCGGCATTCAGACCGCACCACACTCCAGCCGATACACCCAGTCGTCATACCGTACGCCGTTAATCTCGTACGCCTTCTCCAGTACCTGCGTGCGCACAAAACCTGCTTTCTCAAGAACCCGCACCGACCCGCCATTATCCGCCAGCACGTACGCGTTTATCGCCTTCACGCCCGTCTGGTTAAATGCATACTCACACACCGCCCGCAGCGCCTCGCTGGCAATGCCTTTTCCCTGCGCGTCAGGCACAACCGTGTAGCCAATATCCGCCTCTTCACGGTTCGCCGCACTGATTTGCAGGCCGATATCCCCGAGCGGCGTAACGTCGTTATGCAGACGGATCACAAAGACATGCTCCGCCATCAGGCGCGCGGCAAATACGCGGCGCGTCTCTTTTTCAGGCATGATAGCGGCCATATAGCGCATGATGTTGGGGTCTTCGCGCAGAGAGCGAAAGAACGCCCAGTCAGAAGGTTCGAAAGGGGTGAGGTGAAGCCGGGTTGTGGTGATGGTTGCCATAGTTACGCCATATCATCCAGAGATGGCGTATAACTCTAACATATTCACTGCACCACATCCCCCAGCGCCTCTTCCAGGTCATACCAGCGGAACGTAAATCCGGCCGCTTCCAGCCGTTTTGGCAGCGCGCGCTGGCCGCCCAGCACCAGCACCGAAGATTCGCCCATCAACAGCCGAATCGCCGTCGCAGGCACGCGCAGTACCGCCGGGCGATGCAGGGCATGACCCAGGGCGTGAGCAAACTGTTCATTACGTACGGGGTAGGGAGATACCATGTTAAACGGCCCGCGCAGGTCGTTATCCAGCAGCCAGAGAATACCGTTGACCATATCGTCGATATGGATCCACGCCAGATACTGACGACCGTTGCCGATGGGCCCGCCAAGCCCCATTTTAAACGGCGGCAACATTTTACCGAGAATACCGCCTTTCGGAGCAAGCACCACGCCGGTGCGCAGCAGGCAGACGCGGGTGTTATCGCTCTGCGCCCCGCAGGCAATGCGCTCCCACTGGGCGCAGAGTTTATGGGTAAACTCGTTGTGCGGCGGCTCTTCTTCGGTCACCACCACTTCACCGAGATCGCCATAGTAGCCTGTTGCAGAGCCGGAAATCAGCACCGAGGGCGGCATCTCGCTGTTACGAATCAGCTCAACCAGCTTTTCAGTCATGTTCCAGCGGCTGCTGCATAAACGCTGTTTTTGCTCTTCGGTCCAGCGTTTATCAGCGATAGGCTCGCCTGCGAGGTTGATGACGGCGTCAAAGCCGTTCAGATCCTGCCGTTCCGCCAGGCCTTTCCAGATCTCAACGCCGGTGCCCAGCACCTGGCGCGCTTTTTCCGGGCTGCGCGTGACCACGGTAATGTCGTGATGCAACGCCTGCAAACGTGGAATGAGATGGCGACCAATCAGCCCCGTACCGCCGGTGAGCAGGATCTTCATACAACCTCCAGGTTTACGCCTGGCGCTGCCAGCTTAACGTCATGGAGACGGAGTCGGCGTAGCGCAGGGCGTGAAGTTTATCGATCTCCACTTCAGCATAAGTGACCCAGTGGTGTTCGCGTGCGATGTCGAGCACATCCTGAGTTAATTTTTCCAGTAGCGCAAAACGGTTGTTCTCAACGTACTGGATGATGCTTTTGGTGATCGTGCGATAGTTCAGCGCGTCATTGATGTCTTCGCTGGCGCGCGCCTTGTCTGCCGGGTAATGGATCACTACATTCACCACGATATCCTGGCGATTCGCGATCTCCTCCTCTTTGATACCAATGAATGTGCGTAAGCGTAGGTTTTTTATACGAATAATAGCGTCATGCTGGGACATTGCAGGTCTTCTCCGTGTCAGTATTTTTACCTCATCATACATGAGGAGAACACCTGCACCCAACGGGGCACAGGCTCAAATCTGATGGATTTTTTGCATGGCGCGTTCGGTTGCCGGGCGGGTCCGGATGCGCTCAAACCAGTTGTTAACCGCCGGATAAGTGGCCAGGTCGATCCGGTGGCGTTCATGGGTGTTGATCCACGGCCAGCAGGCGATATCTGCGATGCTGTAATGCTCACCTCCCAGCCACGGTGATTTTTCCAGCCGACGGTTCAGTACCCCGTACAGGCGCTGGGTTTCGACCTGATATCGCTCAATGGCGTAAGGGATCGTCTGCGGCGCATAGGCGGTAAAGTGATGATTCTGCCCCAGCATCGGCCCCAGGCCGCTCGACTGCCAGAATAACCATTGCAGCGTGTGATGACGCTCGCGCAACTCCCCGCTCAGGAGCTTGCCGGTTTTCTCTGCCAAATAAAGCAAAATCTCTCCGGACTCAAACAGGCTTAACGGTTTGCCCCCGTCAGAAGGCAGGTTATCAATGATGGCCGGAATTTTATTGTTGGGCGAGATGGCCAGAAAAACGGGGCGGAACTGATCGCCTTTGCTGATATCCACGCGAATGATCCGGTAGTCCAGTTCGGCTTCTTCAAGAAAGAGGGTGATCTTATGGCCATTAGGGGTGGGGGCATAATAGAGATCTATCATTCTCAACTCCTGTCAGTGCGAATAGTGTTGCCATGAAAAATCAGTATAGGTGCTTGTTGTAAATCGTGAGTTTTCATCAAGTGACAGCGAGGCAAAGAGATTATATGTTGAGTGAAAACCGATCAGCCGAAGAGGATGTTATGAGCCAGCCTGTAATAACGTTGTGGTCCGATGCGAACTTTTTTTCTCCTTATGTCATGAGCGTTTATGTGGCGCTGGCAGAAAAGGGGCTTACTTTTACTCTGAAAACCGTTGACCTGGACAGCGGCGAACACCTGAAGCCTCAGTGGCAGGGCTACGCGCTCACCCGCCGTGTCCCTGTGCTGGAGATTGACGGTTTTGAGTTGAGTGAATCCTCAGCGATTGACGAGTACCTTGAAGACCGCTTTGCCCCACCAGAGTGGGAACGCATCTATCCTCACGATCTGCAAAAGCGCGCCCGCGCCCGCCAGATCCAGGCGTGGCTGCGTAGCGACCTGGTGCCGATTCGCACAGAACGCTCCACGGACGTGGTGTTCGCTGGCGTCAAAAAGCCCGCCCTCAGCGAGGAAGGCTTATCCAGCGCCCGGAAGCTGATTGATACCGCGTCATCGCTGCTGTCACAGGGTAACCCAAACCTGTTTGGCGAGTGGTGTATTGCCGACACCGATCTGGCGCTGATGCTCAATCGCCTGATCCTCAACGGCGATGACGTCCCACAGCTGCTGGTGGATTACGCCACCTTCCAGTGGCAACGCGCGTCGGTACAGCGCTATCTGGCACTCTCTGCTAAGCGCGCGGGCTGATAAGACGGGGCGCTTGAGGTATGATAGGGGCAGTCTGAATTCCCGAGGAGTAACTGATGAAACTGATGTTTGCGTCGGATATTCATGGATCGCTGCCCGCGACCGAACGCGTGTTATCTCTGTTTGCCCAAAGCGGGGCGCAATGGCTGGTGATCCTGGGCGATGTGTTAAACCACGGCCCACGCAATGCGTTGTCGGAAGGGTATGCTCCCGCGCAGGTGGCGGAAAAACTTAATCATTTTGCCTCGCGCATTATCGCCGTTCGCGGCAACTGCGACAGCGAAGTTGACCAGATGCTGCTGCAATTTCCCATCACCGCTCCCTGGCAACAGGTGTTGATGGAAAACAGCCGTTTTTTCCTGACCCACGGGCACCTGTTCGGCCCGGATAACCTGCCGTCACTCGCCGCTGGCGATGTCCTGGTTTATGGTCATACTCATATTCCGGTGGCGGAAAAACGCGGGGCGTTTTACCACTTTAACCCCGGGTCTGTCAGCATTCCTAAAGGCGGTAACCCGGCAAGCTACGGCATGTATGAAGACGGGACATTAAGCGTTATCGCACTTAATGATCAGCAAGTTATTGCGCAGATAGCGATTAATCCGTAAGTTACACCACAACTGCAAACGCGCCGAAAGAGCGCTTAGACGAGAAGGTTTCCCGATGGTGGAGCAGAATCATTTGGCAAGTACTGAGTGGGTTGACATTGTCAGCGAAGAGAATGAAGTGATCGCGCAGGCCAGCCGCGAACAAATGCGTGCGGAGCGTCTGCGTCACCGCGCGACTTACATCGTTGTTCATGACGGCATGGGCAAGATTCTGGTCCAGCGTCGCACTGACACCAAAGATTTTCTTCCTGGTATGCTGGATGCCACAGCGGGTGGCGTCGTGCAGGCCGATGAAGTATTGCTGGATTCCGCGCGTCGTGAAGCGGAAGAAGAGTTAGGTATCGCTGGCGTGCCGTTTGCCGAGCACGGACAGTTTTATTTCGAAGATGAGCATTGTCGCGTCTGGGGCGGGCTGTTTAGCTGCGTTTCCCACGGACCTTTCGCCTTGCAGGAAGAGGAAGTGAGCGAAGTGTGCTGGATGACGCCGGAAGAGATCACCGCGCGTTGCGACGAATTCACGCCGGATTCCCTTAAAGCACTGGCGCTGTGGATGACCCGCAACGCCAAAAACGAATCCGCTAAACCGGAAAATAAGGCGGAAAAAGAGGAAGAGGCTGAGTAAGCCTTAACAGCTTTCCCGCAGACACAGGCTGGACGCGATGGGTTTATGGTCGCGCCAGTCTCCGTCATTCAGACGTTCCAGTAACGCTTTCCCGGCTTCAATCCCAATCTTGCGATGCGGTACTGCCATCGTCGTCAGCGGCGGCTGACAGACGCGGCTGACGTCGCTGTCGCCAAAGCCCACGACCGCTAAATCGTCCGGCACCTTGATGCGCCGACGCTGGCACTCATATAGCGCGCCGCAGGCCAGTTCATCTGACACGCACACCAGCGCATCCAGCTCCGGCCACGCCAGCAGAAACTCCGGCAATTGTGCCGCACCGGTGGAAAAGCTCGGCGGCATGGCGGCATTAATCACTCTGTTTGGCGACAGGTGGTGGCGCAGCATCGCCTTGTACCAGCCCTGCAAATGCTGCTGAAAAATCCACTGCTCCTGGTTAGCGCACAGCAGGCCGATATTCTGGTAGCCGCGCTGAATCACCATTTCGGTAAGTTCATACATGGCGGCGACGTTATCAATCCCGATATTCATATCAATAGGATCGGCACGCATTGCACCCATTTCCATCACCGGGATAGAGGCGTTTTTTAGCCAGTGTCGCACGGTATCGGAGTGCTCGACGCTGAGCAGTATCGCCGCGGCGATGTTCGAGGCCAGCAGCGTTTCAAGCAGTTTCTCTTCCTGTTCAAGACGATGCTGAGATTCCGCCAGCATAATCTGATATCCGGCTGGCTGGAGCACCTGCTGTAGCCCGGCGAACATCTCGGAACAGCCAGCTTCGGAAAGATTGGGTACAACCATCGCAATCGTCCATGACGATGCCGATGCCAGTGCGCTGGCGGCAAGATTGGGCATGTAACCCAGCTCCTGCACCGCGGCTTCAATTTTTTCACGCAGTTTATCGGAAACCTGTTCGGGCGTGCGGAGGGCACGGGAAACAGTCATCGTGCCTACGCCGGCAAGCTGCGCGACATCCGCGAGCGTTACTTTTCCGGTACTGCGCCGTTTTCGGGTTAAAGACATACATCTTCCTGCTGACAGGACGCGATTTAGTTTCATCCTTCATTTTACGTGACAGGCAGTATACGCCTTAAATCCCTTTTTTTGCTGTGATTTCGCACCAGGATAGCAATTTGATAGCGCTATCACAGTTCTGCATGTTAGTGGTTGGTAGCGCTATCTTTGTGATCGCGATCGCAGTCATTAATTGATGGGTTGAATAGAGTTTGCCCATGTCTGGTCTTAAGCGGGAGTGAAAAATGCTCAAAAAGTGGATATATGATACAACTATCATCCTACAGGATAGCGTTAAAAGCTGGCCCCAGGCGCTGGAACTGTGCGCGAAACCGCTGCTGGATTTGCAGGTCATTGCGCCGGAATATGTCACGGCTATCATTGAGCAGCATCACAGGTTAGGTCCCTACTATGTGCTGGCTCCTGGGCTGGCAATGCCACATGCGCGACCGGAAGAAGGGGCGAAAGGACTTGGCCTGTCATTATTAAAACTGAAACAGGGCGTCTCATTTGGTGCTGGTGAGTTTGACCCCGTCGATGTGATTGTGATGCTGGCGGCGCCGGACAAACATAGCCATATCGAAATGATCTCCGCCTTAGCAGAATTATTTTCCAGCGACGAAGATATGGCTGAATTACATCGGGCGAATACGCTGGAGGAGATAAAAACCGTTATCAATCGCTTCTGATTTAATTATTTAATCCGATACATCTCAACATTACGCGTCAGCGTGATGGGGCGTACTCTACTCAAAAAAGGGGATAACAATGAAAATTATGGCTATTTGCGGCTCCGGCCTGGGCAGCAGTTTTATGGTCGAAATGAATATTAAAAAGGTGCTCAAAAAACTGGAAATTGAGGCAGAGGTTGAACACTCCGATCTCTCCTCGGCCACGCCGGGCGCGGCGGACCTGTTTGTAATGGCGAAAGACATTGCCGCCAGCGCCAGCGTGCCGGAAAGCCAGCTGGTGGTGATCAACAATATTATCGATATCAACGAACTCGAAGCGCAGCTGCGCGCCTGGTTCGAAAGACAATAATCCTGAAAAGGCGAGGTGGATATGTTTATCCTTGAAACGCTGAATTTCGTTGTTGATATTTTAAAAGTCCCTTCAGTCCTGGTCGGGTTAATTGCCCTGATTGGTCTGGTGGCGCAGAAAAAAGCCTTTTCAGATGTGGTAAAAGGCACAATTAAAACCATTCTCGGCTTTATTGTACTGGGCGGCGGCGCAACCGTGCTGGTGGGCTCTTTAAATCCGCTCGGCGGTATGTTTGAGCACGCCTTTAATATTCAGGGCATTATTCCCAACAATGAAGCTATTGTGTCAATTGCCCTGGAAAAATATGGTGCCTCCACCGCGCTCATTATGGCTTTCGGGATGGTGGCGAATATTATTGTCGCGCGCTTTACCCGCCTGAAGTACATCTTCCTGACCGGGCATCACACCTTCTACATGGCGTGCATGATTGGCGTGATCCTGACGGTCGCAGGCTTCGAAGGGGTAGGGCTGGTCTTCACCGGTTCGTTGATCCTCGGCCTGATTATGGCCTTCTTCCCGGCGATTGCGCAGCGCTATATGAAGCGTATTACCGGCAACGATGAGATCGCCTTCGGTCATTTCGGCACGCTGGGCTACGTGCTGTCCGGCTGGATTGGCAGCAAGGTCGGTAAAGGCTCGCGCTCCACCGAAGAGATGAACCTGCCGAAGAACCTCAGCTTCCTGCGCGACAGTTCGATCTCCATCTCACTGACCATGATGATTATCTACCTGATTATGGCGGTGAGCGCCGGGCGTGAGTACGTGGAGGCCACCTTCAGCGGCGGCCAGAACTACCTGGTGTACGCCATCATTATGGCCATCACCTTCGCGGCAGGCGTGTTTATCATCTTGCAGGGTGTGCGCCTGATTCTGGCGGAAATTGTCCCGGCCTTTACCGGCTTCTCGGAAAAACTGGTGCCCAATGCGCGACCTGCGCTGGACTGCCCGGTTGTCTACCCGTATGCGCCAAACGCGGTGCTGATTGGCTTCCTGTTCAGCTTCCTCGGCGGGATTGTGGGCTTGTTCATCTGCGGTCAGTTTAGCTGGGTGCTGATCCTGCCGGGCGTCGTGCCGCATTTCTTCACCGGTGCAACGGCGGGCGTGTTTGGGAACGCCACCGGCGGACGTCGCGGGGCGATGATTGGCGCCTTTGCTAACGGCCTGCTGATCACCTTCCTGCCGGTCCTGCTGCTGCCTGTTCTGGGCGCGATTGGCTTTGCGAATACGACCTTCTCGGACGCCGACTTTGGCGCCGTCGGGATTGTGCTCGGCAACCTGGCGCGCTTCCTGTCGCCGCTTGCCATCACCGGACTGGTTGTTGTGTTGTTTGCGCTGCTGGTGGCCTACAACGTCTTCGCTAAAAACAAACCTGCCAGCGGTAACGCGCAGGAAAACCCCGGAGCCAAATCATGAATGAGAATGAAATAACCGAACTGGCGCGTCAGATCCGCCTTGAGACGCTGAAATCCCTGACGCAGCTGGGTTTTGGTCACTACGGCGGCAGCATGTCAGTCGTTGAAACACTGGCCGTTCTGTACGGCGCGGTAATGAAAATTGACCCGGCCGATCCGGACTGGCCAGAGCGCGATTACTTTGTGCTGTCGAAGGGACATGCGGGCCCGGCGCTGTACAGCACGCTGGCGATTAAGGGCTACTTCCCGATTGAAGAGCTGAGCACGCTAAACCAGAACGGAACGCGTCTGCCAAGCCACCCGGATCGCCTGAAAACACGCGGCGTGGATGCCACCACCGGATCGCTGGGGCAGGGGATCTCCATTGCAGGCGGCATGGCGCTGTCGCACAAGCTGGCAGAAAGGCCAAACCGGGTGTTTTGCATCGTTGGCG
>NZ_JABMCU010000137.1:0-12140 GCF_013179605.1 Enterobacter sp. CM29
ACCATTGCGGTGCCGGTGGTGTTGCTGGGAACCTTTGCGGTGCTGTATGCCTTCGGTTACAGCATCAACACCCTGACCATGTTTGCCATGGTGCTGGCCATCGGCCTGCTGGTGGATGATGCCATCGTGGTGGTGGAAAACGTCGAGCGCATCATGAGCGAGGAAGGGCTTTCGCCCCGCGAGGCCACGCGTAAATCGATGGGGCAAATTCAGGGTGCGCTGGTCGGTATCGCCATGGTGCTGTCGGCGGTATTTATCCCGATGGCGTTTTTTGGCGGCACTACGGGCGCGATTTATCGCCAGTTCTCGATCACCATCGTCTCTGCGATGGTGCTCTCCGTACTGGTGGCGATGATCCTTACCCCTGCTCTGTGCTCGACGCTGCTCAAACCGCTGCATAAGGGCGAACACCACGGTCAAAAAGGCTTCTTCGGCTGGTTTAACCGCATGTTTAACCGAAATGCGGCGCGCTATGAAGCGGGCGTGGGTAAAGTACTGCACCGCAGCGTGCGCTGGATGGTGGTCTATGTCCTGCTGCTCGGCGGCATGGTCTTCTTATTCCTGCGGCTGCCAACCTCGTTCCTGCCGCTGGAAGATCGCGGCATGTTTATCACCTCCGTACAGTTACCGAGCGGCTCGACCCAGCAGCAGACCCTGAAAGTGGTGCAGAAGGTTGAGAACTACTTCCATACTCAGGAGAAGGATAACGTGGTCTCCGTCTTCTCCACCGTCGGCTCTGGCCCTGGCGGTAACGGGCAGAACGTGGCGCGTATGTTTGTGCGCCTGAAAGACTGGGACCAGCGCGACAGCGATAGCGGCTCCTCCTTTGCCATCATTGAACGTGCAACTAAAGCGTTCAACAAAATCAAGGAAGCGCGCGTTTTCGCCAGCAGCCCGCCCGCTATCAGTGGCCTGGGCAGCTCAGCCGGATTTGATATGGAGCTTCAGGATCACGCGGGTGCCGGGCATGACGCGTTGATGGCAGCTCGCGATAAACTGCTCGAGCTGGCCGGGAAAGAGCCGCAGCTTACCCGCGTTCGTCATAACGGTCTGGATGACAGCCCTCAGCTACAGGTGGATATCGACCAGCGTAAAGCGCAGGCGCTGGGCGTCTCCATCGACGACATTAACGACACCCTGCAAACGGCATGGGGCTCAAGCTACGTGAATGACTTTATGGATCGCGGTCGCGTGAAAAAGGTCTACGTTCAGTCTGCTGCCAAATACCGCATGCTGCCGGACGATATCAACCGCTGGTATGTGCGCAATAACACCGGCGGCATGGTGCCGTTCTCGGCGTTTGCGACGTCACGCTGGGAGACCGGTTCGCCGCGTCTGGAGCGTTACAACGGCTATTCGGCGCTGGAGATTGTCGGTGAAGCCGCGCCTGGCGTCAGTACCGGTACTGCAATGGACATTATGGAAAAACTGGTTCAGCAGTTACCGACCGGCTTTGGCCTGGAGTGGACGGCGATGTCCTACCAGGAACGGCTTTCCGGCGCGCAGGCGCCTGCCCTGTATGCCCTTTCGCTGCTGGTAGTGTTCCTCTGCCTGGCGGCGCTGTATGAAAGCTGGTCAGTGCCGTTCTCGGTAATGCTGGTGGTGCCTCTCGGGGTCATCGGCGCGCTGCTGGCAACCTGGATGCGTGGCCTGGAAAACGATGTCTATTTCCAGGTCGGACTCCTCACCGTAATCGGATTGTCGGCGAAAAACGCCATTCTGATCGTCGAATTTGCCAATGAGATGAATGCCAAAGGTCACGAACTGATGGCCGCCACGCTGCACGCCTGTCGTCAGCGCCTGCGCCCGATCCTGATGACTTCTCTGGCGTTTGTATTTGGCGTCCTGCCGATGGCCACCAGCTCCGGCGCAGGCTCCAGCAGCCAGCACGCGGTGGGAACGGGCGTTATGGGGGGAATGATTTCCGCGACGATTCTGGCTATCTATTTCGTACCGCTGTTCTTTGTGCTGATACGCCGTCGTTTCCCGCTGAAGGATAAGCCGGAATAACCCGTTGAAATAAAAAAAGGCGGCTTTACAGGCCGCCTTTTTATTGTGTGATTCTTTCACACTATGGTTATTTTAGTTAATTAAGTGCTCTTGCATTTCTTACCGGAAATTCATTTACGAAGCATGCCTTCGATAAAATCTTTCCAGTTCCCCAGTTCATGTTCAATCATAACAACCTCTCTTATTATTATGTGCATTCTACGAAAACGTATCATCATTGTGAAGCCACTTTAACCGATTGCTGTGATTGAGCCTCGCTGTGCAGGTAGGTTTAGGATCACTATGAGCGTTGACGGGTAAATTTTATGTGACCTACAGCAATATTTTGAAATAGTCAGAAAAATGACAGCATTTTTAATTTCCCCCTGAGTTTATTGGCAATTTATACAGAGTGGACAACTATGCTTAAAAGATGGAACACTATTCAGCGAACAGCTGTTCGTTGAATTATGGAGAATTGTAAATCACGAAAAATTCCGAATATGTTATATTCCACTTAAGGATATATCTTCGAAAATATTGAACATTTAACCCACACAAGAACAAAAGGATTCACTATGGTTGTGATGTACGGCATTAAGAATTGCGATACGATTAAAAAAGCCCGCCGCTGGCTGGAAGCACACAACATCGACTATCGCTTCCATGATTACCGTGCCGACGGGCTTGACCCTGCGTTTCTCCATTCCGCCATCAATGAACTGGGCTGGGAAGCGCTGCTGAACACCCGCGGGACCACCTGGCGAAAACTGGATGAATCTCTCCGGGCCACGATCAACAACGCCGACAGCGCAGCCAAACTGATGCTTGAAATGCCGGCAATCATCAAACGCCCATTGCTCTGCAAGCCAGGTCAGCCTATGCTGCTGGGTTTCAGTGAAACCCTTTATTCAGATTTATTCGTTGAGGTGTAGTCTATGTCATGCCCGGTCATTGAGCTGACTCAGCAGCTTATTCGCCGTCCTTCCCTTAGCCCGGACGACGCAGGTTGTCAGGCATTAATGATTGAGCGCCTGCGTGCCATCGGTTTTACCGTCGAGCACATGGATTTTGGCGATACGCAGAACTTCTGGGCATGGCGCGGTCAGGGGGAGACGCTGGCGTTTGCCGGACATACCGACGTAGTTCCCGCAGGCGACGCAGACCGCTGGATCAACCCGCCTTTTGAGCCAACCATCCGCGACGGCATGCTTTTCGGACGCGGCGCTGCGGATATGAAAGGTTCCCTGGCTGCGATGGTCGTGGCGGCAGAGCGTTTCGTCGCCCAGCATCCGAACCATAAAAACCGTCTTGCGTTTTTGATTACCTCCGATGAAGAAGCCAGCGCCCACAACGGCACCGTGAAGGTCGTTGAGGCGCTGATGGCGCGCAATGAACGTCTGGACTACTGTCTGGTGGGCGAACCGTCCAGTACCGAAGTGGTGGGCGATGTGGTGAAAAATGGCCGCCGTGGATCCCTGACCTGCAATTTGACCATTCATGGCGTGCAGGGCCACGTTGCCTATCCGCACCTGGCGGATAACCCGGTACACCGCGCCGCGCCGATGCTGAACGAACTGGTGGGCATTGAATGGGATAAAGGCAACGAATTTTTCCCGCCAACCAGCATGCAAATAGCCAACATCAAGGCCGGCACCGGCAGCAACAACGTCATTCCCGGCGATCTCTTCGTCCAGTTTAACTTCCGCTTCAGCACCGAACTGACCGACGAGATGATAAAAGCGCGCGTGATTGCGCTGCTCGAAAAATACCAGCTGCGCTATACCCTCGACTGGTGGCTGTCTGGCCAGCCGTTCCTGACGCAGCGCGGTAAACTGGTGGATGCGGTAGTGAACGCCATCGCGCACTATAATGAGATTAAGCCACAGCTGCTGACAACGGGCGGCACGTCTGACGGACGCTTTATCGCCCGCATGGGCGCACAGGTTGTCGAACTGGGTCCGGTTAACGCGACGATTCACAAAATCAATGAATGCGTGAACGCTGCCGATTTACAACTGCTGGCCCGCATGTATCAACGTATTATGGAGCAGCTCGTCGCCTGACGGGTGCTTAAAGAGGATTAGCGAATGGACTGGCTTTCAAAGTACTGGTGGATTCTGGTGTTGGTATTTCTGGTAGGCGTGCTGCTTAACGTGATTAAAGATCTCAAGCGCGTTGACCACAAAAAGTTCCTTGCCAACAAACCGGATCTTCCGCCGCACCGTGATTTTAACGACAAGTGGGACGATGAAGACGACTGGCCGAAGAAGGACCAGAAGAAGTAATCGCTCTGTTTCCCCTCTCCCTAAGGAGAGGGGAAACCTCACATAAACTCGACGATATCATCGTCATTCGGCTTACCGCCGCTGAGCGCTTCATCAAAGTAGTGCTTCGGTACGGTATAACGCAGATGATCGAGCGCGAACTGCATGCTGCGATCGTCAATGGCATGCCCCAGATCGTCCACGATATCCAGCGTCACATCCCCGCCTTCACGCATCAGCGCGTCCTGGGCCGCAACCGCATGCGAAAGCTCAATTACCCGGTCTTCACCCCCATGAATGAGATGGATCGTGGTCTGCGTGGTCGCGCTTTGCGGTAACGTCGCAAAACGCCCATTGAAGGCAATCACGCGGGACACCAGTCCGGGCTGCGCTTTTACGCTTTCCAGCGACATGATTGAGCCCTGAGAGAAGCCAATCAGCGCTGTTGCATTGGCACCTACGCCGCTCTGCTGCTGCCAGTAACGCACGGTATTGATAAAGGCTGGCATAACGGCATCAATACGTGCCTGACGATTTTCCTCCGTCACGCCCTCGACGGAAAACCACTGCCGCCCGTCCGGACCGCAGGGCTCCACGCCGCCGATACTGACGATCAGCGCTTGTGGGAAAACGGGTGCAAACCAGCTGCCAATCTGTCCCATATTGACGGCATTGTCGCCCACGCCATGAAACAGAAGCAGTAGCTGTTTAGCAGGGGTATCCGGGCTTTGCACAACAAAATGGTCATGTTTCATGGCGATCTCCTTAATTGTTAAGCAGGATTTTACGCCTCTGCGGGGTAATGACCATGCCACTTTACTGAAGAAGTCATTGAAAAAATTGCCATTGCAAAATGTCGGCTTTCAGCCGCTGGCTACGAGAGTAATCAAGCCTTTCAAGCGCGTGAGCGGTTTCCTCGCGTAGCTTCGCCAGCAACGCTTTGCGCCCGAAATCGTGTGTATTCCCTTCCATTTTCCCGCGCAGCGCCGGGAGCGGCATATCCACGGCTACCAACAATCGCGTTAGCGCCGCAACCGAGGTTGAAAACGCCCGGTGCGCAAAGGCAAACCCCGCCAGCTCCAGCCAGTCGTCACTATTAAGGGTAGCTTCCCATGCATCCATCACCGGGATCTTTTCGCCATTCCAGGCCGACAGGACGCGCATATCACGACATAAACGCTGATGCGCCTCTTCGCAGAGCTGATGCCCCGCCTCGCTCAGCGGCAGCAACGCCATCGCCGTATAGCACCCGCTGCTGGCCTCCCGATGGCTGCCCATTCGCACCAGCACAAACCCGCACTGCCGCCAGAAACGCCACAGCTCGTCGGTATAGCCAAAGCTGACCGAGAGATAATCTTCTCCGCTGGCACTGCGGATCAGCCCCTGGCCGATGCCTTCCCGCTGGCGATGAGGATGAACCGCAATACGGCTGACGCGTCGGCCTTTCAGCGTCGCCGCGAGAGGCGAACCGCCGTGCGCCGCCAGCGACTGTGCCACCAGATTTCCACGCGGCCGACGAAATCCCGCCCACACCGCGCGACTAAGCTCTGGGGATAAGCCGCCCTCCTCCACCAGCCAGAGAGCACCGGCGAGGGTTGAGTCGGTTTCAGCAACGGTAAAATGCTGTCCCGGCGCGTCCATCATCCGGCGTAAATCGAGGGGGGACGTCCGGTAGTGCGCGGCACACAGCAGTTCATACACGCCTGCCCCGCGCGCCGGATCGCTCTCCCACACCCCGGGCTCCAGCGACGTTAAACTTACCTCCCCTACCGGTTTGCGATCGATAAGCGCATCGTCGAACAGCAGCGCGTTCGCCACGATTCGCTCAAGAGGACATCCGGCAGCCCAGCGTACAGGAGTTGATAAGGTATATCGCCGCAGACCGCTGAACCGGGCGCAGAACTTCAGCAGAAATCCCCTGCCCGTGCCTTCATAACCCTGCACCGTAGTGGTCAACAACACGCGGGGAAAGCGCATCGTCAGTTTCTCGAGCAGCGGGCCGGGGATGGCGGCCGCCTCATCGACAATCAGCCAGTCAGCTTCTGTTGTGGAGGCCAGCAGCGCATCCGGGGCCATAAAGTGAAAATGTTCCCCGGCGAAACGCGCGATGACATCCGTCGCCCCTTTTGCCGGTGCGGTCACTACAGCACTACCCTGAATGCCGTTGAGCAACATGCCCGCCAGGGCGGACTTTCCTCGTCCGCGCGGGGCCGTCACGGCAGCCACGCCAGCAGGCATGGTCAGAAGCGCGTCGAGGATCGCAGCCTGCTCGCGCTGCGGTTCACCGCTGGCGGGCTGCCAGGCGGGTAAATCTGGCGCAACGGGAAGGCACAGAGGACGATGTTGATGCCAGACGATAGCATCTGAATCGGCGGCCAGCGTCCGGCAAAAATGGTAAACAAAGTGCGGGGTGGCGATCGGCTCGGCGCTGTCGCTCCAGCGTAGAGAATCCGCGTCGGGCCTGTTAGCCCAGACGGAGAACGGCGGCACCAGCAGCACCAGAAGGCTTCCGGCGCGCAGGGTCCCGCTGAGGGCGGCGAAGGCCGAGACGTCAAACCCGCGACGCGCGTCAAAAACGGCGTGCAGATATTCACGTCCCAGCAGGCCGCTGATGGCCTTAGAGGGGTTTTCCTCCAGCCACAGCCAGTCTCCTGGTAACGTATCGCGCAGGATGGTCGCCTGGCTCAACGTCCACGCTTCATCGCCGCTAAGCACCACCAGCCGGCGGTGCCCGGTACGCTGAAGCTGGTTAACCAGCTGTTCAACCCCCAACATCACATAGCTTTGCCGAAGGTATTACACTGCGACGGGTTGCCGCTGTCAAAGCCACGCTTAAACCAGCTGTAGCGCTGCTCTGAGGTGCCATGGGTAAAGCTGTCCGGCACAACGCGCCCCTGGCTTTGCTGCTGCAAGCGATCGTCACCAATCGCCTGTGCGGCATTCAGGGCCTCTTCCAGATCGCCTGTTTCCAGCACGCCCTGCTGCTGCATGCTGTGTCCCCAGACGCCAGCGAAGCAGTCGGCCTGAAGCTCCATGCGTACGGAGAGATGATTCACCTCCGCCTGAGACGCATTCTGCTGCATCTGACGCACTTTAGGTTCAATGCCGAGGAGCTTCTGCACATGGTGGCCGACTTCATGCGCGATCACGTAGCCCTGGGCAAAATCGCCGTCGGCGCCCAGCTTGCTTTTCATGTCGTCATAGAAGGAGAGATCGATATAGACGGTGCTGTCCGCCGGGCAGTAGAACGGCCCCATAACGGACTGCCCGGTGCCGCAGCCCGTGCGGGTTGCGCCCCGGTACATCACCAGTTTTGGCGGCTGATAAGTCCGCCCCATTTTCTCGAACTGCTGACCCCAGGTATCTTCGGTCGTCGCGAGAATAACGGAAGTAAATTTCGCCGCTTCATCTTCATTCGGGCTGATGGAGCGCTGAGAATACTGCTGCTGTTGCCCGGTTTCACCGGTCATCAAACCGGTCAGGTCGACACCGTAGTAGCCCGCTACCAGCACGACGACCAGCAGAATAATACCGCCCTTGCCGCTGGGTAACCGGAAACCTGGCCCGCCCATAGACGGCCCACCGCCACCACTGCTGCGTCTGTCTTCTACGTTGTCACTTTCACGACGCCCTTGCCAGCGCATAAACACCTCGAACTATTCCATTTATAATAGCTATGATCGTAGGCGGTTAATGAAAGGATTACCATAGTAAACAAGGATAAGACGCCAAAGGATGCCAACATCCTTTGGCAAATGCGCAGTTTAGTCGAGCTTAACGCCTAAACGGTGAGCAACCGCTTCGTACGCTTCGACCACGCCACCCAGACTCTGGCGGAAACGGTCTTTGTCCATTTTATCCAGCGTCTCTTTGTCCCACAGGCGGCTGCCGTCAGGAGAGAACTCGTCGCCCAGCACCACTTCGCCTTTGTACAGACCGAACTCCAGCTTGAAGTCGACCAGGATCAGGCCCGCGTCATCAAACAGCTTTTTCAGCACGTCGTTGGCTTTGTAGGTCAGTTCCTGCATGCGCGCCAGGTTCTCTTTGCTGACCCAGCCGAAGGTTTCGCAGTAGGATTCGTTGACCATCGGGTCATGCATGGCGTCGTTTTTCAGGAACAGATCGAACAGCGGTGGATTCAGTTCGATACCCTCTTCAATGCCCAGACGCTTCACCAGGGAGCCTGCGGCACGGTTACGGATCACGCACTCAACCGGCACCATATCCAGTTTTTTTACCAGACATTCCGTATCGGACAACAACGCTTCCATCTGAGTCGGGATACCGGCTTCGGCCAGTTTGGTCATAATGAAGTGGTTGAACTTGTTGTTCACCATGCCCTTACGATCGAACTGCTCAATGCGTGCGCCGTCTCCTGCTGACGTATCATTGCGGAATTCGAGCACCAACAGATCCGGGTTTTCCGTGCTGTATACGGTTTTCGCTTTGCCACGATACAACTCAGCTTGCTTCTGCATCTTCATTACTCCTGGTGTGATGATTTGTATTCAAAACTGGCTATATTATGCCACGCACACGTTTGCGTGGCACGAAAATAAAAAGGGCTGGATTAACCAGCCCTCACTATTATTTGCTGAATGCGGCCTGGAAGGCAGCGACCAGCGCATCGTTCTGCGCCTGGGTCAGCGTGTGTCCTTTCGGATCGATAAACTGCAGGCTGCTGCGGTTATCGAGGTCGCCGACCTGGATTTTGTAGTCACCGGAAGGCAACTGTGGATCGCTTGCCCCCAGCTCCTGCCAGGCACTTTCAGACAGCGGCTTATAGGTCGCTGTGATGCTGCCCGTTGAACGGGTGCTGTCGGTCACCTTCATGCCCACTTTTTCCAGCGTGGCTGGCAGACGCTGCCAGGTCTGGTTAAACGGCGCACGCACCACCAGCATTGGCAGGCCGGTATCGTCTGCACCGCTCTGCACGTCAAACGTTGAGCCGTTACGGTTCTGCGCGGCGTTTGCGGCATCAGCAGCGTTCTTATCCAGACCCGCTGCAATCACGTTCAGCATTTCGGTACTGTAGCGCTGCATGGCGGACGGATCGGCAACCGGTTTACCTGCCTGCTCAAGATTCAACAGCTTAACGGTAACCGCCTGCTGATAACCCTGCGGCTTAACGGAGACTTGATAACGACCACGATACTGCTGGTCTTCATCGAGACGGTTCCACTCAATCCAGTCGGTGGTTAAGGTCTGGCTGGCGTCGTCGCGTTTATCAATCGTATAGTTTTTCGACTGAATGACGCTCACAACCTGCGGCCACAGCGTGGTACCGCGTGCGCTTTCCACCAGCAGAGAAGCTGTATCACCGGTGAACTGCGTGCGCGCGCCACTCACCAGCGCCAGAGGCTGAGCTGGCGGACGAATATCGAGCGCTTTACCCACCAGGCCGCTGCCGTTGGTAACCGGAATATTATAATCACCGTTCTGGATCGGCAGGATCATGCCGGCAGGCGCGTGAAGTTCAGCAAGCGGCGGCGCATCCAGATAGGATTCATCACCGCTCACCTGGCGCTTGTAGCGCGAGTCTGAACTACAGGCAGCGAGGAGCATAACAAGCGAAACACCCGCAACCTTGGCCAGGCGCGACTTCTGTACTGAATAAGCCATCAAATCTCCCTAAACTTTACAGCAAACCGGCATGCTTCAGCGCGCCAGCGACAATTTCACGACCATGGTCGGTAATCGGTGTCATTGGCAGACGCAGCGTGTCGGTTGCTACAAGCCCCAACTCCTTACATGCCCATTTCACTGGGATCGGATTGGGTTCGACAAATAATTTATTATGCAACGGCATCAGACGCTGATTAATCACGCGAGCTTCATCAAAGTGACCGGCTGCGGCCAGTTTGCACATGTCAGCCATATCACGCGCCGCCACGTTCGCCGTCACGGAAATAACGCCGTTACCACCGAGCTGCATAAAGTCCAGTGCGGTCGCATCATCACCGCTCAACAGGATAAAGTCGTCTGAAACCAGCTCTTTGATCTGATGAACGCGGCTTAAGTTCCCTGTCGCCTCTTTAATCCCGATAATATTTTTTACTTTCGAGAGACGGCCAACGGTTTCCGGCAGCATATCGCAACCGGTACGGGACGGCACATTATACAGAATTTGTGGCAAGTCAGTATGTTCAGCGATGGCTTTGAAATGCTGGAACAAACCTTCCTGAGTTGGGCGGTTGTAGTAAGGGGTCACCGTCAGACAGCCAACAATGCCGCTGTCGTTAAAACGCTGAGTCAGGCTAATGGCCTCTGCCGTTGCGTTTGCGCCCGTACCCGCGATGACCGGAATACGCCCGTCCGCCAGTTCCAGGGTCAGCATCACAACGTCGCCGTGCTCTTCGTGGCTCAGCGTAGCGGATTCACCGGTAGTCCCTACCGAAACGATCGCCGAGGTTCCATTGGCGACATGGTAATCAATGAGCTTCTTCATGCTTGACCGGCAGACATTACCTTTTTCATCCATCGGTGTAACAAGCGCGACAATACTTCCCGTGAACATGAGCCATCCTCTGTGCGAACAAGAGCCTCAATGTTACGTTTGGAACTGTAATAAAAGCAAGCGACCTGAGGCTCTCAGGCGGTTGTATGCATGTTTTTTTTATGCTTTCCTTAGGAAGACTTAACCACGCAAAGGAAGAACAGGTTTGACAACCTCATCACAACATTACCTGGTTATCACTGCGCTGGGTGCTGACAGGCCGGGTATCGTGAATACCATCACTCGCCACGTGAGCAGCTGCGGCTGCAATATCGAAGATAGCCGGCTGGCTATGCTTGGCGAAGAATTCACGTTCATCATGCTGCTTTCCGGAACATGGAATGCCATTACCCTCATCGAATCTACCCTGCCGCTGAAAGGCGCAGAGCTGGATTTACTGATTGTGATGAAGCGCACCACCGCGCGCCCGCGTCCGGCTCTGCCTGCCACAGTCTGGGTACAGGTTGAAGTGCCTGATTCACCTCATCTGATTGAACGTTTTACGGCACTGTTTGACAGCCATCAGATGAACATTGCCGAACTGGTTTCCCGCACGCAGCCTGGCGATGAAAACGCCATCCCGACGCTGTTTATTCAAATTACCGCCCACAGCCCTGCCTCGCAGGATGCGTCAAATATCGAGCAAGCGTTTAAAGCCCTCTGTACAGAATTACACGCGCAAGGCAGTATAAGCGTCGTCGATTATTCGCAGCACGAACAGGATGGAGTTGAGTAATGAACCCACTGAAAGCCGGTGATATCGCACCGAAATTTAGCTTACCGGATCAAGACGGCGAGCAAGTAAATTTGACCGACTTCCAGGGACAGCGTGTTCTGGTCTATTTCTACCCGAAAGCCATGACCCCGGGCTGTACCGTACAGGCCTGCGGTTTGCGCGACAACATGGATGAGTTGAAAAAGGTCGGTGTGGAAGTGCTGGGCATCAGCACCGATAAACCAGAGAAGCTGTCACGTTTTGCGGAAAAAGAGCTGCTGAACTTCACGCTGCTTTCCGATGAAGACCACCAGGTTTGCGAGCAGTTTGGCGTCTGGGGTGAGAAGTCCTTTATGGGCAAAACGTACGACGGTATTCACCGCATCAGCTTCCTGATTGACGCTGACGGTAAAGTTGAGCACGTGTTTGATGATTTCAAAACCAGCAACCACCACGACGTGGTGTTGAACTGGCTGAAACAAAGCGCCTGATAAACAGCAAAACGGCAACCCAGGTTGCCGTTTTTAGTGTTTGCCCCCTCTCCCCGTGGGCTGAGGGTTCCCCACAAATTAATGCGAGCACTGAGCAATCCCCTCGCCCCTCCGGGGAGAGGGTTAGGGTGAGGGGAACATACGGCGGTGGTGGTCATTCCGTTCACTTTATGTTCCTTGCT
>NZ_JABMCU010000138.1:0-12125 GCF_013179605.1 Enterobacter sp. CM29
CCGTCCTGCGCAGCCGCTGCCGCTGGTGAAAACCGATCTGGCGAGCCTGTCGCCTGAACAGGACACGCTGGTGTGGCTCGGCCACTCCTCCTGGTATATGCAGCTGGCGGGGCAACGAATCCTGATCGATCCGGTTCTGAGTAACTACGCCGCACCGTTCTCCTTCCTCAATAAAGCCTTTGCGGGGGAGTACCCGTGGCGTGCGGAGAGCATGCCGGAGATCGACCTGCTGATTATCTCCCACGATCACTATGATCATCTGGATTACGCCACCATCAAGGCGCTGCTGCCGAAGGTTAAGCGCGTGGTCACCCCGCTGGGCGTGGGTTCGCATCTGCGCTACTGGGGGATGAACCCTGAGATTATCGACGAGCGGGACTGGAACCAGTCGGTACGTATCAGCGATGCGCTGACGGTTCACGTGTTGCCGGCGCGCCATTTTTCCGGGCGCGGCATTAAGCGTAACCAGACCCTGTGGGGCAGCTTTATGTTTGTCTCTCCGGAGCAGAAGGTCTACTACAGCGGAGACTCCGGTTATGGCCCGCACTTCAAAGCGATTGGCGAGCAGTTTGGCGGAGTTGACTTAGCCATTATGGAAAACGGCCAGTACGACCAGGACTGGAAGTACATCCATATGCATCCGGCGGAAACGGCGCAGGCCTCGGCAGATCTCAATGCCAGAGCGGTCGTACCGGGACATAACGGGCGTTTTGTGCTGGCGAAACATACCTGGAACGATCCACTGATCCAGCTGGCGAAAGCCAGCAAGGATAAAAACTACCGGCTGCTGACACCGGAGCTGGGCGAGCCCGTGCGGGTGAGTGATACCACGCAACAATTTCGCGAGTGGTGGGAATAATGTTTAAGCGAGAAGCAGAGGGGGAGAGCAGTATGACGATTTCCGCTCAGGTCATTGATACGATTGTCGAATGGATTGATGACAACCTACACCAGCCGTTACGCATCGAAGAGATTGCCCGCCATGCGGGTTACTCAAAATGGCATTTACAGCGGCTGTTTATGCAGTACAAAGGCGAAAGTCTGGGGCGCTACATCCGCGAACGCAAGCTGCTGATGGCGGCGCGCGATCTGCGTGAGTCAGACGAGCGCGTGTACGATATCTGCCTGCGCTACGGGTTTGACTCGCAGCAGACGTTTACCCGCATCTTTACCCGCACCTTCAACCAGCCGCCCGGGGCGTACCGCAAAGAGAACCATAGCCAGACACATTAACATGTCGCGTGTAGGCCGGGTAAGGCGTAGCCGCCACCCGGCTTTTTTGTGGGCTCGGTGCCCGTAATTGCCCGGTGGCGCTGCGCTTACCGGGCCTACAAATCCCTTACCACCGATAATTCACCGTCGCCGTCACCGTCCGGCCAATCCCGTAGAAGCACGCCGTATCGCTTGCGCATGACGCCACATACTTCGTGTCCGCCACGTTATTGACGTTGAACTGCACGCTTGCCCCTTTCAGGCTGCGGTTCATCTCGCCCAGATCGTAGCGCAGCATCGCGTCATACAGATCCACCGATGGCACCTTAAAGGTGTTCTTCGCATCGCCGTAGCTGGTGCCGATGTAGCGCATCCCCACGCCAGCGGTCAGGCTCTTCAGCACGCCGCCCGGAACGGTATAGCTGGCGAACGCCGATGCCATATGCGCTGGAATGCGCGCAGGCGTTTTGCCTTCTGTTCCCGCCACCGTGGTGCTTTCGGTTTTTGCATCGGTATAAGTGTAGGAGCCAATCAGGTTGATGTTATCCATCAGCGTGGCGTGGATTTCCGCTTCAGCGCCTTTCGAACGCACCTTGCCCGCATTTTCGAACCAGCCTTCAGCGCTGTTATAGGTCGCTACGTTGTCCTGAGTTAAATCGTACAGCGCGAGAGTCATCAGCGTGGTGTCGACCGGCTGATATTTCAGGCCAATCTCGGTCTGCTCCCCGGTAGTTGGCCTGAATGGCGCGACGCCCGGCGCACGGTTGGTTTGCAGGTTCGGCTCAAACGACGTGCTGTAGCTGATGTACGGCGAGAGACCAAAATCGAACGCGTACAGCAGGCCAGTGCGCCAGGTAAATTTGCTGTCGTTCTGCTGCGTAAAGCTATTATCGGTGAAGTCGTTGGTACGCACTTCGCTCCAGTCGTAGCGCCCGGAAACCAGCCACTCCCAGTTGTTCCAGCTCATCTGATCCTGAAGATACAGCCCCATCTGGTCGAGATTTTGCTGCTCGTCGGAGGCCGTTTTGAAGGTGCTTTCATCCACGTTCACGCCGTAAACCGGGGTTGTCCAGTCGAGGTCATACTGTGAGCCGCTCCCGCGCGCCAGCAGCTGTTTATCCTTGCTTGTCTTGTAATCAAACCCGCCGAGCAGGGTATGGCTGACGCTCCCGGTCTCCAGCAGATATTCCAGCTGGTTATCGAGGCCAAATTCATTGGTCGTGCGCTCTTCACGCTGGGCGCGACGGGTCAACACCGTGCTGTTGGCCGCGCTGTTGGCGTAAACCAGATAACGGTATTTCTGCTTGATGGTGGCGTAACGGGCGTTCTGGCGGAAGGTGAGGTTGTCGGCGAACTGGTGTTCCAGCTCGTAGCCAATCATCGTCTGCTCGCGCCAGGACTGATTGTAATTCGGATCGCTGACGTTAAAGTCGCGCGGGATGTACTTCCCGTCGACGCTTTTCACCGTGCCATACGCGGGCAGGAAGTTGCGGTATCCGGCATCCGGATCTTTCTGGTAGCTGGTCAGCAGCGTAAAGCGGGTCTGATCGTTCGGATACCAGGTGATCGCCGGGGCGATCGCCATCCGCGTCTCTTTATAATCGTCCACCTGATTATGCTGCGTACGGGCGATACCGTTCACGCGATACAGTACGCGGCCGTCGTCGCTCAGCCTGCCGCCGAAATCAAACGCACCTTCGGCGAGATCGTTATTGCCGGTGCGGAACTGCACGTTGTGAATGGCCTCCGCCGTCGGGCGCTTGCTGGTCATGCTGATTAACCCGCCAGGATTCACCTGACCAAACAGGACCGACGCCGGGCCGCGCACCAGCTCCACGCGCTCCAGCAGCCACGGGTCAACTGTGCCCGTCTGTGATGAGGCCGTTGCGCCAAAGCTTAAGCCGTCGAGGAATTTTGGCACGTAGCTAAAGCCGCGCACAAACACCTCGTCGTTACGGTTAGACGAGCCCCGGTATTCGGTAAACACGCCCGCCGAGTAGCGCAGCGCCTGCGAAACGGATGTGACGTCCTGCATGTTCATTTGATCGCGGGTGATCACCGATACCGACTGCGGCGTCTTCACAATCTCCGCGCTGGTCTTGGTGGCGGAGAGCGTTTTCGTCGCCACAATGCCTTTTACGGGCGCAGTGGGCTCTTCACTCACGCCCTGCGTCAC
The DNA here is from genome assembly GCF_013179605.1 of Enterobacter sp. CM29. NCBI lineage: Bacteria > Pseudomonadati > Pseudomonadota > Gammaproteobacteria > Enterobacterales > Enterobacteriaceae > Enterobacter > Enterobacter sp. CM29. Next base: position 3,389 of record NZ_JABMCU010000138.1, read on the forward strand.
CGTAATCGTTTCTTCTTTCATTTCTGCATGAGCCGCGACGCTGGTCGTCGCCAGACTCATCAGCCAGAGATACATTATCTTATTATTTTTAAACATTTTTATTGAACGTCCTTGGTTGCTATCGCCATAAAAACACCGGTAAATCGCCGTTGATGATATTGCAAATTATTACCATTTGCATTAGCGTTATTAGCAAATTTCGTTGGGGAACAAGCGGTAATGAAGAGGGTATGGAGTGGGTTGCTGTTGGGGATCGGCGCGCTGCCCGCCGTGGCGGCAACGTGCGAGCAGTCGTCCCGGCAGGGCGATGTTCAGGGAAAGTTTGATGCCAGCGGCGAAGTCTGCTTCTCCCTGCCTGAACTGGGTGAAAATTACGTTTCCGCCACGCTGAATGGCGTGACGGATGCGCGCCTGCTGGATGGGCAAAACCGCCGCATTCGCACGCTGATCGAAAATGGTCCTGCGGACGGGGAACACACGCTGCTGTTTGCCCTGCCGGTGAAACAGAACACCTCGCTGGTGCTACACGGCGAAGCCGGTAAGCCGTGGCGTTTTCAGTGGCGGATGAAAGAGACCTCTCCGTTACCACGCGTGCAGATGCTGGCGCCAGAAAGCCCGACGCTAAAGGCGCTGGCAAACGTCATTTCTGCCGGTGGAAGTACCGAGGCGTTCTGGCAGGCGCAGCGTCGACAGGGAACGCCAATGGTGGAACCGGTAGATGCGAACCATAAGCGCGTGACCTTTCTGTGGCGCGGCGCGCGGGATAACGTCTTCATTCTCGGCTCTCCGGCGGGGGATCACGATCCGCTGTTCCGCCTGGGCAACAGCGACGTCTGGTTCCGCAGCTACGTGGTCCCCGCTGATACGGTGATGCAATATAAGCTCGCCCCCGATGTGCCGATCGTTGAAGGCTCTGCCCGCGATCAACGCCGCGCCATCCTGGTGAGCGCACAGGCCGATCCGCTTAACCCGAACACCTTTGGGGAGCAGAAGGCGGATCGATGGAACCGTTACTCGCTGCTCGATCTCAGCCCGGCGCGCTACTGCTCCGTTCAGGCCACGGCAAAGCCGCTGGTGCACGGGACGTTGAGCCGTCAGAGTTTTTCCAGCCACATCCTCGGCAACGCCCGCGACGTGATGATCTACAAACCGCGCGGCGCACAGCCCGCACGCTGGACGTTAATTCTGTTCGACGGGCAGATTTATCAGGACGAATACCATTTTGCCAACGTGCTGGACGGTCTGATTGCCCGGCATCACCTGCCACCGATTAACGTGGTGTTTATCGACAGCCTCGATCACGCCCGTCGCGGCAACGAGCTGCCGCCGAACCCGGAATTTGCTGACTTTATGGCGCACGAGCTGCTGCCGTGGCTGCGCGGGCTGGGCATCGCGATGCAGCGGCAGAAAACGGTGCTGGCGGGGTCGAGCTACGGGGGAATTGCCTCGTCATGGGTGGCGCTGCGCTATCCGCGCCTGTTTGGCAACGTGCTGAGCCTTTCCGGCTCCTACTGGTGGGCGCCGAAAGGTGACGCCCCCGGCTGGCTGACGCGTCAGTACCAGCAGTCGCCGCCGTATCCGGTGCGCTTCTGGTTACAGGCCGGAAAGTTTGAAACCACGGGGCCGGGCGGCGGCATTTATCGCACCACGCAGGATTTTGAACAGGTGCTGAAGGAAAAAGGCTATCGCGTCAGCTTCCACCCCTCATCCAGCGGCCACGACTACGCGGCCTGGTGTGAAGCGCTGATCCACGGGATGCGCGATCTTACTGGCTTACGACGCCAGTGAAAACCAGCGGCGCCAGATGAAACGCAGGATAAAGAATTCGATGGCGCCGAGCACCAAAAACCATAGACAGAACAGAATGGTGTACAGCTGATTCAGATCGACCATATGAAAGGTCTGAACCAGTTTCTGCGCCAGCACCAGACCCAGCGACGGCGCAGGTAACAGCAGACAGGAGAGCAGGGCCATCAGCAAAATGCCCCCTGCGGTGAGCAGCGATTCTAACGGGTGTTTCATCGTAATGTTAATCGTGAGTTAAAAATGTCATTGTCCGGCATCCTGAAACGTAAAGCAATATCATCCCCACTGGCAAAATTGAGTGAAAGGCCACCGTTATTCTGTGAGTTAATAACGGAAAATAGATAATATTTCCGGGGCGATTAAATTAATATCGCGTAATGTAAATAAACGTCTTTTTCACGAAAATAATTTTACAAAGCTATAGGTGCTATATCCAATTAACGTCGCAATAACAATGGCTGCGACAATGTATAACGCCAGGCGCCGCCCGCGATAAATACCAAACATGCTTCCTCCTCGTTTAGTGTTGGTTTAGAAATATTTTGTAAAAATCAACGCGTCGAAATAATTTTAATCAGTTTTGAATAACCGGGTAGTCAATATATTGCGGTAGATCAATTTAACCCGCAAGACTTAAAAATGAATTATTTAAAGCCAGAAAGGAATTCCGGCTTCCGTCCACCGGATATTGAAGGAAAAATACCATGACCAAAAAAAATTTCTCGCAGAATATGCCACCCGCAGGCGGGCAGGCGTACCAGCAGACCGTAGAGCAGGTGCTTGCTCAGGCGCAGAGCCAGGCGAATGGCCTGGGCCGCACCGAGGCGCAGGCGCGTTTGCAGAAGCATGGCCCGAACGCGCTGCCGGAGAAAAAAGGCAAGCCGGGCTGGCTGCGTTTTCTCGCGCATTTTAACGATGTCCTGATTTACGTCCTGCTGGCGGCCGCCGTATTAACGGCTGTAATGGGACACTGGGTTGATACGCTGGTTATCCTGGGTGTGGCGGTAATCAATGCCTTAATTGGCCACATTCAGGAAAGTAACGCAGAAAAATCCCTGAAGAGTATTCGCAATATGCTCTCCAGCGAGGCGCGCGTAATTCGTAATGGTAACCATGAAACCATCCCGACGACGGAAATCGTCCCAGGCGATATTATTGTGTTGCGCGCAGGAGATCGTATTCCGGCGGATATGCGCTTAATCGAAGCGCATAATTTACGCGTGGAAGAGGCAATTCTGACCGGCGAATCCACCGTGGTGGATAAACACATTAATCCGCTGAGCGGTGAACTGCCGCTGGGCGACCGCACCAATATGGTCTTCTCCGGGACGACCGTAAGCGCGGGCGGTGGCGTTGGCCTGGTCACCGCGACCGGTAAGGATACGGAGCTCGGCCACATCAACCAGATGATGGCGGGCATTGAAAAGCACCGCACCCCGCTGCTGGTGCAGATGGACAAGCTGGGCAAAGCGATTTTCGCCATCATTCTGGCGATGATGGCCGCGCTGTTTGTCTTCAGCCTGGTGTTCCGCGAGATCCCGATGGGCGAGCTGCTGCTCTCCCTGATTAGCCTGGCGGTAGCCTCCGTACCGGAAGGTCTGCCGGCGATTATCTCCATCATCCTCTCTCTGGGCGTACAGGCGATGGCGCGTAAGCGGGCGATTATCCGCAAGCTGCCGACGGTTGAAACCCTGGGCGCGATGACCGTGGTCTGCTCGGATAAAACCGGCACCCTGACCATGAACGAGATGACGGTGAAAGCCATCATTACCGCCGATACGTGCTATCGCGTGGACGGCAACAGCTACGAGCCGGTGGGCAACCTCTACCTCGAAGGCAGCGACGAGCCGGTGCAGATCCAGCCGGGCACCGTGCTGGAGCAGTACCTGCGCACCATCGACCTGTGTAACGACAGCCAGCTGATTCAGGACGAGCGCGGCCTGTGGGGCATCACCGGCGGCCCGACCGAGGGCGCGCTGAAGGTGCTGGCGGCAAAAGCCCACCTCGCACCGGTCGAGACCACCCTGGTCAACAAGATCCCGTTCGACTCGCAGTACAAGTACATGAGCACCCACTACCAGATTGGCGGTGAGGAGCAGATATTGATCACCGGCGCGCCGGACGTGATTTTCGCCCTGTGTGAGCAGCAGCAGACCCGCAACGGTGCGCAAGCCTTTGACCGCGCGTACTGGGAAACGGAGATGGAGCGCTATGCGCGTCAGGGGCTGCGCATGGTCGCCGCGGCGTTCAGGCCAGCGAACGGTGAGCAGGCACTGACTCACGACGACCTGAGCCACGGCCTGATCTTCCTCGGCATTGCCGGGATGATGGATCCGCCGCGTCCGGAAGCGATTGAGGCAATTAACGCCTGCCAGCAGGCGGGGATCCGCGTGAAGATGATCACCGGGGATCACCCGCAGACGGCGATGAGCATAGGCCAGATGCTGGGGATAACCAACAGCGAGCAGGCGGTCACCGGCTATGAGCTGGAGAAGATGGACGACGCCGAGCTGGCCGAAGCGGCGGTGAAGTATGACATCTTCGCCCGTACCAGCCCGGAGCATAAGCTGCGCCTGGTGAAAGCGTTACAGGACAAAGGCGAAATCGTCGGCATGACCGGTGACGGCGTGAACGATGCGCCAGCGCTGCGTCAGGCGGATGTGGGTATTGCGATGGGCATCAAAGGCACGGAAGTCACCAAAGAGGCGGCGGACATGGTCCTGACGGACGATAACTTCGCCAACATCGCCAGCGCGGTGAAAGAGGGGCGTCGCGTTTACGACAACCTGAAGAAGACCATTCTGTTCATCATGCCGACCAACCTGGCGCAGGGGCTACTGATTGTGATTGCGCTGCTGGCGGGGAACATCATTCCGCTGACGCCGGTACTGATCCTGTGGATGAACATGGCGACCTCCGCCACGCTCTCCTTCGGCCTGGCCTTCGAGGCCGCCGAGCGCAACATCATGCGCCGCCCGCCGCGCCAGACCGGGCAGCACGTGATGGACGCCTACGCCGTATGGCGCGTGGCTTTCGTCGGCACCATGATTGCCATCGCCGCCTTTGCGCTGGAAGCCTGGCTGGCCCCGCGCGGGCACAGCGCGGAGTTCATCCGCACCGTGCTGCTCCAGATGCTGGTCTGCGCCCAGTGGGTGTACATGATTAACTGCCGCAACACCGAAGGGTTCTCCCTGAACCGCGGCCTGCTGGCGAACAAAGGGATCTGGCTGGTAACGGGCGTACTGTTCCTGCTCCAGGCGGCGATCATCTACCTGCCGTTTATGCAGATGCTGTTCGGCACCGAAGCACTGCCGCTGCGCTACTGGTTCGTGACGCTGGCGGTGGCGGGGGTGATGTTCTTCGTCGTCGAAATCGAGAAGCGACTGACCCGCAGGTTCCGTAAGGCTGCATAACTAAAACCTTACCCCTCACCCTGCCCTCTCCCCAAAGGGGAGAGGGTGTTCAAGTTCCCTCTCCCCTTTGGGGAGAGGGTTAGGGTGAGGGGTAAATACTGAGGTATTCCCATGAAATTCCCACTTCTGTTCGCGCTCCTCGCCGCTACCCTGCCGCCCGCATTCGCCGCAGTCATTCCCGTGCGTGTCGCCACCGTGGAGCAGACCGCCCACGCCGCCGAACGTCAGATCCCGGGTCGCATCGAAGCGATTCACACCGTTGAACTGCGCGCGCGTACGGAAGGCGTCATCACCAGAATCCACTTTCGAGACGGCCAGTACGTGAAAAAAGGTGACGTGCTGTTCGAGCTGGACGACGCCGAGCCGCGCGCCGCCCTGCGCCTGGCGCAGGCCGAAGTGAAAAGCGCCGAAGCCACGCTGCGTCAGGCGCAACAGCAGCTGTCCCGCTTCGAAAGCCTGGGCAGCAGCAACGCCATCAGCCGCCACGACGTGGACAACGCCCGCATGCAGCGCGACGTAGCGAGCGCCGCGCTGGAGCAGGCGAAAGCCCGTCTCGACACCCGCAGCGTCACCCTCAACTACACGCGCATTACCTCACCGATTGACGGACGCGTGGGGCACAGCAACTTTCACGTCGGCAGCCTGGTGGATCCTGCCAGCGGTGTGCTGGTAGAGGTGGTGCAGCTCGATCCGATCCGCATCGCCTTTGCGCTGGAAGAGGGCGCGTTTGCCACCAAAGCCGGACAGCATGCGGATATCAGCGCCATGAAGCAGGCCTGGCAGGCGCTGATTGACAGCAACGGCCAGCGCGTCAGCGGGGAACTCACCTCCGTAGACAACCGCATCGACCCGCGTACCGCCAGCGTGATGCTGCGCGCCGAGTTCGCCAACCCGCGCCATCAGCTGCTGCCCGGCGGCAATGTGAACGTCTACCTGCGTCCGGCAAGCGAGCAGCCTGTCCTGACCCTGCCCGCCGCTGCCGTACAGCAGAATGGCGACGGGTTCTTCGCCTGGGTGGTTAACGCCGAGGATAAAGCCGAAATGCGTCCGCTGAAGGTCGCCGGGCAGATGGGCCAGCAGTTCCAGATTGCCTCCGGCGTTAAGCCCGGTGAGCGAGCAATTACTGACGGTGCGCAGCGCGTGCAGCCAGGCGCTGCCGTTCAGATACTGAATTAAGGAGCCATCATGCTGACGTTTTTCATCAAACGCCCGCGCTTTGCGATGGTGATTGCGCTGGTCATCACCCTGCTGGGGGCCATCGCGCTGAGGATTATTCCGGTGGAGCAGTACCCGCAGATCACACCGCCGGTCGTGAATGTGTCAGCGTCATGGCCGGGCGCCAGCTCGGCTGACGTGGCGGAGGCCATCGCCACGCCGCTGGAGACGCAGCTGAACGGGGTGGATCATATGCTCTATATGGAGTCCACCAGTTCGGACGAAGGCACGTATAGCCTGAACATCACCTTTGCGGCGGGCACCGATCCGGATCTCGCCGCCATCGACGTGCAGAACCGCGTGGCGCAGGCCGTGGCGCAGCTGCCGACCGAGGCACAGCAAAACGGCGTGCAGGTGCGCAAGCGCGCCACCAACCTGATGATGGGGGTAAGCCTTTACTCACCAAATAACACTCACACGCCGCTGTTCGTCAGCAACTACGCCAGCACCCAGGTGCGCGAGGCGCTGTCGCGACTGCCGGGCGTCGGGCAGGTACAGATGTTTGGCGCGCGCGACTACAGCATGCGCATCTGGCTGCGTCCGGACCGCATGAATGCCCTGAACGTGACCAGCGATGACGTGGCGCAGGCGCTGCGCGAGCAGAACGTGCAGGGGGCGGCAGGCCAGGTCGGCACGCCGCCGGTGTTTAACGGCCAGCAGCAGACGCTAACCATCAACGGGCTAGGGCGCTTAAACCAGGCCGACGACTTTGCCAACATCATTATCCGCACCGGGGAGATGGGCCAGCTGGTGCGCCTGAAGGACGTCGCCACCATTGAGCTTGGCTCGCGCAGCTACAGCTCGGGCGCGCAGCTGAACGGGCATGACTCCGCCTACCTTGGCATCTACCCGACGCCGTCCGCTAACGCCCTGCGCGTGGCCGATGCGGTGCGCGCGGAGCTGGAACGGTTATCCACGCGCTTCCCGGACGATCTGGTCTATGAAGTCAAATTCGACACCACCTCGTTTGTGGCCGCTACCATCAAAGAGATTGGCGTCTCGCTGGCGCTGACGATGCTGGCGGTGGTGGTCGTGGTGTCCCTGTTCCTGCAAAGCTGGCGCGCGACGCTGATTGTCGCCCTTGCCATTCCGGTGTCGCTGGTGGGCACCTTTGCGGTGCTCTACGCGCTCGGCTACTCCGCGAACACGCTCAGTCTGTTCGCCATCATTCTGGCGCTGACCATGGTGGTGGATGACGCCATCGTGGTAGTGGAGAGTGTCGAAACGCTGATGGCGGAAGGGCAGAGCCGCACGGCGGCGACCGCGCTGGCGCTGCGTCAGATTGCCGGGCCGGTGATTGCCACCACGCTGGTGCTGCTGGCGGTGTTTGTACCGGTGGCGCTCCTGCCGGGGATCGTGGGCGAGCTGTACCGCCAGTTCGCGGTGACGCTCTCGACCGCCGTCACGCTCTCAAGCCTCGTGGCGCTGACCCTGACGCCCGCGCTTAGTGCGATGCTGCTGCGCCCGCGTCCGGCACAGCCCGCCGCCGTTTTCCGTGGGTTCAACCGCGGGCTGGACGCCACGCGCACGCTTTACACCCGGATCGTGAGCGTGTTCAACCTCCGTCCGTGGCTGGCGCTGCTGGCCACCGCAGGCGCGGCGGCGGTGGTGGTATTCAGCTTTATGTCGATGCCAAAGGGCTTCCTGCCTCAGGAGGATCAGGGCTACTTCTTCGCCAGCGTCCAGCTGCCAGAGGCAGCCTCGCTGGAGCGCACCGAAGCGGTGATGACCACCGCGCGCGAGCTGATCGCTAAAAACCCGGCGGTGGAAGACGTGATTCAGGTCTCCGGGTTTAACATCCTCAACGGCACCAGCGCATCGAACGGCGGGTTTATCTCCATCATGCTCAAAGACTGGAGCGAGCGTCCGCCGCTGGATGAGGTGATGGGCACCCTTCAGCGCCAGCTGCTGGCCCTGCCGGAAGCCACCATCATGACCTTTGCACCGCCGACGCTGCCGGGGCTGGGCAACGCCTCCGGCTTCGATCTGCGCATTCAGGCACAGGCGGGGCAAAGCCCGGCGGAGCTGGAGCGCGTAACTCGCGAGGTGCTGGCGAAAGCCAACCAGCACCCGCAGCTGAGCCGCGTGTTCACCACCTGGAGCAGCAACGTGCCGCAGATGACGCTCACCGTTGACCGTGAGCGCGCGGCCCGCCTCGACGTGCCGGTGTCGCGCATCTTCAGCAGCCTGCAAACCGCCTTTGGCGGCACGCGCGCCGGGGATTTCAGCGTCAACAACCGCGTCTATCACGTGGTGATGCAGAACGAGATGCAGTGGCGCGAGCGCGCAGAGCAAATCAGCGA
>NZ_JABMCU010000139.1:0-12038 GCF_013179605.1 Enterobacter sp. CM29
TGATGCGGGTGGAAGCCCTGTTGCAGACCTTTCTCCCACAGCGCCAGACGCTGATGAACACCAAAGCGGTGCTGTTCGTCGATAATGACCAGCGCCAGGCCGTTAAACTGCACCTGTTCCTGGAAAATGGCGTGCGTGCCGACAATCATCTGCACCTGCCCGCTGGCAATGGCTTCCTGCTGTGCAAGACGTGCTTTGCCCTTCTGCTTCCCGGCCAGCCAGCCCACTTCGATCCCCAGTGGGGCGAACCAGTTACGGAAATTGTTGGCGTGCTGCTCGGCCAGCAGTTCTGTCGGCGCCATCAGCGCCACCTGCTTGCCGTGGGCGATAGCGCGTAAAGCGGCCAGCGCGGCAACCAGCGTTTTCCCGGAACCCACGTCGCCCTGCACCAGGCGCATCATCGGCACATTCAGCGCCATATCGCGTTCGATCTCGGCGGTGACCCGCGCCTGGGCGCCGGTGGGTTTAAACGGCAGTGTGGCCAGCAGCTTATCTTTGAGCTCATCATGCGGGCCTAAAGGCTGAGCGTGGAAACGCTGCGCACCGGCGCGCAGTGCCAGCATGCTCAGGTTATGAGCCAGTAACTCCTCAAGGATAAGACGCCGTTGTGCGGGGTGTTTACCGCTTTCTAAGTCTATGAGCTGAAGCGTCGGCGGCGGACGGTGCAGGGTGCGCAACGCCTCCGGCAGGCTCATCATGCCCTGCGCCAGCTCCGGCGGCAGCAGCTCGTTAATGGCGCAGGTATCGAGCAGCTCCAGCGCCTGGTCGGTGAGCTTGCGCAGCGTGGCCTGCTTAATGCCTTCGGTGGTTGGATAGACCGGCGTGAGCGTCTCCTGTAGCTCAGGTGAGCTGAGATCGCCCTGCACGCGGTATTCCGGGTGGATCATCTCCGCGCCGTATTTGCCCCGTTTGGCTTCACCGTACGCAAGTACGCGTCGTCCAGTGGCAAGGCTGTTTTTCATCGCCGCATTGAAGTTGAAAAAGCGCATGGTGAGAATGCCGGTGCCGTCGCTGATCTGGCAGGTCATCATCCTGCGTCCGCCAAAGGTGATGTTGCAGTTCAGCACTTCCCCTTCAACGGTGGCGTAAATAGCGGGCAGCAGATCGCCAATTTTATAAAGCTGAGTACGGTCTTCGTAACGCAGGGGGAGGTGGAGCAGGAGATCCTGCACGGTGTGCAGGCCAATCTTCGCCAGTTTACTGCTTTGTGCCGCGCCCACGCCCGTCAGGCTGTTGAGCGGTATGGCGTCCAGCAGGCGGCCTTTCATGATTTATCCTGCGTACTGCATGGTGGACCACCACTCGGCATCGGCTTCAATTTCGCCCTGCGCGTTGACGTGGGGGTAAGGCAATTTCTTCTGCTTCGCAACGCGAGCCAGCACCGGATAGCCACCTTCAAACAGCAGGCGCTGCTGCTCCTCTTCCGGCAGCATGCTGTTGCTGCGCTCGTACATTCCGGCATTCTGACGCTGGCGCTGCGCTTCATACAGGATCAGCGCTGAGGCGACCGACACGTTGAGTGACTGGACCATGCCGATCATCGGAATGATGATGTCCCGGTCAGCCAAATCCAGTGCTTCCTGCGTGATCCCCGTTTTCTCCTGGCCCATTAAAATGCAGGTCGGACGGGTGTAATCGATCTCACGGAAATCCACGGCTTTAGCAGAGAGGTTGGTTGCCAGAACCTGCATGCCACGCCCTTTCAGGTGCGAGACCGCTTCACCAATAGTCTGGTGAGTTTTCACGGATACCCAGCTGTTGCTGCCTGCAGCGGTGGAGGCCATGGTACGCATACGTGCGCCTGGCCAGACGGCGTGGACTTCATGCACGCCGACGGCATCTGCGGTGCGGACGATAGCAGAGACGTTATGAGGTTTATGGACCTGCTCCATGCAGACCGTCAGGTCAGGCTGACGCCTGGCGAGCATTTCGCAGATTCGCTCGTAACGTGTTGAATTCATAATGCTAGTTTCGGTTACGGGTGACTTTAATGACATCCGGCATCACGCGGATCTTGCGCATAATATTGGCCAGATGTACGCGGTCACGGGCGGTCAGGCGAATAAAGGCGCTGTAAACGCGGCCATCTTTTTCTTCAGTATTCAGGCTCTGAATGTTTGACGAGGCCGTGTTGATCGCTGCCGTCAGGTTCGCCAGTGCACCCTGGTGGTTAAACATATCCACCTTGATTTCAGTGATAAATTCCTGCGCTGTCTCTTTATCCCATTCGACCGCCATGAACTTCTCAGGCTCTTTCTGATAGCCACGGATGTTACGGCAGGATTCGTGGTGGATCACCAGCCCTTTACCCGGGCTGACGTGCGCAATAATCGGGTCGCCCGGGATAGGGCGGCAGCATTTGGCGAAGGTGATGAGCACCCCGTCAGCGCCTTTGATTGGCAGGTGACCATGATTTTGCGCGTTAGCAGGAACGGCTGTCGTTTCGCCCTGTTGCAGGTTCTTCGCCACGACCACGCTCATGGCGTTTCCGAGGCCAATCTCTGCCAGCAGGTCATCCAGCGAGGCGAGCTTCATACGCTCCAGCTCATGCTGAATGTTTTCTGGTGGGATCTCTGCCAGTTTGCGGCTGCCACCCAGCGCGTGATTGAGCAGACGACGCCCGAGACTGACGGAGTCGTCGCGCTTGAGATTTTTCAGCAGCTGGCGGATTTTTGCGCGCGCTTTTGAGCTCACGACAAAGTTCAGCCAGGCGGCGTTAGGACGTGCGCCCGGCGCGGTAATAATTTCGACAGTCTGCCCGCTGAAGAGCGGCTGCGACAGCGGATAAGGCTGCCTGTCGACGCGGGCACCCACGCAGGCATGGCCGATATCGGTATGCACGGCGTAAGCGAAGTCGACCGGCGTCGCGCCCGCAGGCAGTTCGACAATGCGCCCTTCCGGCGTGAAAACGTAAATCTCATCCGGGAAGAGATCGGATTTAACGCTCTCGATAAATTCAAACGAGCTACCTGCACTCTGTTGCAGCTCCAGCAGGCTCTGCATCCAGCGCTGGGCGCGGATTTGCGCGGTGGTGCTGCTTTCGCCGCCGTGCTCTTTATAAGCCCAGTGCGCCGCGACACCCATTTCCGCCATCTGATCCATGTCTTCGGTACGAATTTGCACCTCAACCGGAACGCCGTGCGGGCCAATCATCGAGGTGTGCAAAGACTGGTATCCGTTCGCTTTTGGAATGGCGATGTAATCTTTGACGCGCCCCGGACGTGGCTTGTACAGGCTATGCATCTGCCCCAGCACGCGGTAGCAGGTGTCCGAGTCGTGGACGATGACGCGGAACGCGTAGATATCCATGATCGAGTGAAAACGCTGCTCTTTGAGCACCATTTTGCAGTAAATAGAGTACAAATGCTTTTCGCGACCGCTGACGCGGCATGGAATACCGGCTTCCTGCAAGCGCCCTTCGATTTCAGAGAGGATCTTTTGAATCATCTCTTTACGGTTACCGCGAGCGGCTTTCACCACCTCTTTAATCACGCGATAGCGGTTCGGGTATAACGCTTCAAAACCCAGCTCTTCCAGCTCGGTTTTAATGTGATGAATACCTAAACGGTGCGCCAGCGGACTGTAGATTTCGAGGGTTTCACGGGCGATGCGGCGACGTTTATCCGGGCGAAGTGAGCCCAGCGTGCGCATATTGTGGGTGCGGTCAGCAAGTTTGATGAGAATGACGCGGATATCCTGCACCATCGCCATGATCATCTTGCGAAAGTTTTCGGCCTGCGCCTCTTTCTTATCGCGGAATTTCAGCTTATCAAGCTTAGAGACCCCTTCCACCAGCTCGGCAACGCTTTTGCCAAACAGCTGCTCCATGTCCTGGTAGGTGGCAGGGGTATCTTCAATCACGTCATGCAGCAGGGCGGCCATGAGCGTTTCGTAGTCGAGTTTCATCTCGGCCAGAATACAGGCCACCGCTACCGGGTGCGTGATATAGGGTTCACCGCTTGAACGTGTCTGGCCCTCGTGAGCGTCACGTGCAACGAGATACGCCTGCTGAAGACGCTTAATCTGGTCTTCAGGCAGGTAGGTTTGAATCAGTTGATTCAGGCTTTCAAACAGATACAAGGGCGACCCGCAGGTTTAATTAACGACGACCTTCAGCAATGGCGGTTACGGCCTGCAGTTCTGCGGCTTCCTGCTCTTGCTGCTCCTGGCGCTCACGCACGTCGAGGATCTGGTTGTTGATCAGACCTTCTTCGATTTCGCGAAGTGCAATAACGGTGGTTTTATCGTTTTCTTCCGGTACCAGCGGATCTTTACCGCCTACCTGCATCTGACGAGCGCGACGCGCGGCGACCAGTACCAGGTCAAAACGGTTACCAATTTTCTCTACAGCGTCCTGAACAGTTACGCGTGCCATACTTAAAATGCTCCACAGGTGAAGAAATGACTGGGCATGATACTGAAAGTGGGTTCAGTCTGCCAACAGTTTGGTGATTAATGCGTCATGTCGCTGCTTCTGGCGGCTCATACGCAGACGTTCTGCGCGAAGGATAGTTTTGAGATCGCTCAGCGCGGCATCAAAATCATCATTCACAATAAGGTAATCATATTCCGCGTAATGGCTCATTTCTGCAACAGCCTGTGCCATACGCTTCGCGATAACTTCTTCGCTATCCTGGCCGCGACCACGCAGGCGACGATCCAGTTCATCTTTCGATGGCGGTAGAATAAAAATACTGCGCGAATCAGGCATTTTCTTACGAATTTGCTGCGCGCCCTGCCAGTCGATATCCAGGAACACGTTCACGCCGGTCGCCAGAACCTGCTCAATGGTTTCACGCGAAGTACCGTAGTAGTTACCGAATACTTCTGCGTGTTCAAGAAACGCGTCTCTGCCAATCATCGCTCTGAATTCGTCGTGATTCACAAAGAAATAGTGTTCACCGTGCACCTCACCCGGACGCGGTGCTCGCGTGGTGTGAGAAACAGAAACCTGTGTATCGTACAGCGGTTGGGTTTTTAACAGTGCCTGAATAAGGCTGGATTTACCCGCGCCACTAGGGGCAGAAACAATATAAAGCGTGCCTTGAGCCATGAGAGTCTTTTGTATGTGTTAACGAAGAAGTCCTACATACGGGCTTATTATACACGTCGCCGCTGTGTGACGTAGCCTTTGTCACACTTTTTCCCGTGGATGATTAAATTTTGCGTGCCGTTTTCAGGTTTTGTCTGCGGTTTGCAGCAACAAAAAGAAACGCTGGATAACGCCTCGTAAAGCGTAACGTTGCCATTCGCGTCGTTTTCAATACCGGGTTATACCTCCTCCAACGCAAAGGAGGGGTAATAATGTGGCGATGGATAAGCGGGTTTGCGCTGTTGTGGTGTAGCACCGGGTTAGCGGTATGCCCGGTATGGTCGCAGGCAAAAGCAGAAAAGGAAATTGTAGCGCTGAGCGCGCAGATCAAACGCTGGGACGATGCTTACTGGAAGCAGGGAGTCAGTGACGTTGATGACGGGGTGTACGATCAGCTTAACGCGCGGTTGAACCAGTGGCAGCGCTGCTTTGGTCATGTCTCTTCCGAAGAGAGACCGCCACCTCTGACAGGTAGTGTGACACACCCGGTTGCGCATACGGGCGTGCATAAGGTTGCCAGTAAAGCTGAGCTCAGCCAGTGGATGCGAGCCCGGCAACATCTCTGGATGCAGCCCAAAGTGGATGGCGTGGCTGTGACGCTGGTGTACCAGGGCGGGAAGCTTGTCCGGGCCATTAGCCGTGGCAACGGTGTGAAAGGTGAAGACTGGACGGCGCAGGTTCGATCAATCCCCTCTGTTCCGCAAAACCTGTCCGGCCCCCTGGCAAATAGCGTCTTACAGGGTGAACTGTTCTGGATTCATGAAAACCACATCCAGCGTCAGATGGGGGGGATGAACATGCGGGCAAAAGTGGCGGGCGCCATGATGCGTCATAACGATAGCGCACTTCTCAGGCAGCTCGGCGTGTTTATCTGGGCCTGGCCGGATGGACCTAAAGAGATGCAGGTATCTCTGGATGCGTTGTCAAAAGCCGGGTTCACCCTGACGGCGCGTTATACGCTGCCCGCCGCGTCTGTGAATGCGGTCGAAGCGCAGCGTTCAGCGTGGCATACAACAGCATTGCCCTTTGCCACGGACGGCATTGTGGTGCGTTCAGCAGATGAACCCGCGGGCGACGGTTGGTTACCCGGTGAAGGCCGTTGGGTTGTCGCATGGAAATATACGCCTGTCGCTCAGGTTGCTGAAGTGCGAGGGATACAGTTTGGCGTCGGGCGAACGGGCAAGGTGTCCGTTGTAGCCGAACTGGATCCAGTAAAGCTTGATGATAAACAGGTGCGGCGGGTGAGCCTGGGGTCGGTCACACGCTGGCAGTGGCTGGATATTGTTCCCGGCGATCAGGTTCTGATAAGCCTCGCCGGGCAGGGGATCCCCCGATTCGATCGAGTTGTCTGGCGGGGAGCGAACAGGGAAAAACCAGAACCTCCGGCCCTGCAGTACCACTCGCTGACCTGTTTTTATGCCTCACCAGCGTGTATGGAACAGTTCTTTGCCCGGTTGACGTGGCTTAGCTCAAAACAAGGGCTAGGGATCGAGGGGTTAGGCGAGGCGGGCTGGCGAACGCTTCATCAGACGCATCGTTTCGAGCATATTTTTTCGTGGTTAACACTGACGCAGGCGCAGCTACAGTCCACGCCTGGCTTTTCCGCCGGGCGCGGGTTATCGCTCTGGCATCGTTTTAATATTGTGCGCAAACAACCTTTTATTCGCTGGGTCACAGCGATGGGGATCCCGCTGACAAAAGCCACGCTGAATGCGGTTGGGGCGGCGTCGTGGCAGGCGCTGAATCAGCGGAGCGCCGCTGACTGGCAGGCTTTGCCGGGAACAGGTGAAGAGAAGGCGCAGCAGGTCGTTAACTGGCTGCATGCGCCTCCCGTTGATAGGCTGGCAAGGTGGCTGGCTGAGCAGCACATTAACGGGTTCTGACATTAATGCGCGTTGTGCTTGTAATGAAAAACGGGCAGGCCCAGCTTCAGGCGCAATGCCAGCATACGCGCGGTGAAACCAAACAGCAGCGTGGAGATAACCACCACATCGTGGTTGGTGACATAGTGCTGCAAGGCGACATAAAGCACTGCCGCGGCAAAGGAGATGCCGGCGTACAGTTCCTTCTGGAAAACCAGCGGGATACGTTTGCAGAACATATCGCGCAGCACCCCGCCAAACACGCCCGTGATCACCGCCGCAATGGTGGCGATAACCGGGCCTTCACCCATATCGAGAGCAATTTGTGCGCCAATGATGGAAAAAACAATCAGCCCAAGCGCATCCAGCACCAGGAACAAGCGGCGCAGATGAGGCATCACCGGGGCTACAATCGTGGTTAGCACGGCTGCCGTTGCCACGATAATGACGTACTCAGGGTTTTTAACCCAGCCGAGCGGATAATGGCCAAGCAGGATATCGCGCACGGACCCGCCGCCGAGCGCAGTGGCCGTGGCAATAATGATCACGCCGAAGGTGTCCATTCGGCGACGTCCGGCGGCAAGCGCGCCGGTCATGGCTTCAGCGGTAATGCCAATAAGATAGAGAATGTGAAGCAGCATAAACCCTCCGGAATGAAGTGGAGGAGGTTAGCGATTTGTGCGCAAGATCACGATTGAGATTTTCTAAGGCGAGGGGATTTTCCCTACACAAATTTATCAACGCATGGCAGACGGGCTTGTGATAAGGCGGGAGACAAAGAAAGTAAGGATAAATATGGATTAGAAAAAGTAATGGGTGATGTGCCAGACACCACCCTGAAAGGTATTACTCGATATTCTGGATCTGCTCGCGCATCTGCTCAATCAGGACCTTCAGTTCAATTGCTGAATTGGTCACCTCTGCATTGATAGACTTAGACGCCAGCGTGTTCGACTCGCGGTTGAACTCCTGCATCATAAAGTCGAGACGGCGGCCTACCGCTTCTTTCTTCTTCAGGATGTTATAGGTCTCTTTAACGTGCGCTTCCAGACGATCCAGCTCTTCAGCCACGTCTACACGCTGCGCCATCAGCACCAGCTCTTGTTCCAGACGGTTGTTTTCCAGCTGAACTTCCGCCTCTTCCAGTTTGGCGACAAGACGCTCACGCTGCCATTGCAGCACTTCTGGCATATGCGCGCGCACTTTAGCCACTTCGGCGCTCACGCCTTCAAGGCGTTGCTCAATCATCGCTTTCAGCGCCTGGCCTTCGGTTTCGCGGGCAACGATAAAGTCATCCAGCGTGCCGTCGAGTGCAGCCAGGATTTCAGCGGTAATCGCGTCCAGATCCTGCTCTCCGGCGGCCATCACGCCAGGCCAGCGCAGAATATCAACCGGGTTGATCTCGCCTTCATCGCTTTGCATTTTGACCCAGTTCGCCGCATTAACCAGCTGTTTTGCCAGCTTTTCGTTCAGGATCAGTTCGCCCTGTGCACTGGCATCGGGCTCAAAACGCAGGTTACATTCCACTTTCCCGCGGGTCAGACGCGTACGGATACGCTCACGCACCACAGGCTCCAGGCTGCGGAACTGTTCCGGCATACGGAAATATGTTTCCAGATAGCGCTGGTTTACCGAGCGCATTTCCCAGGTAGCGCTACCCCAGCTACCCTTGATTTCACGCCGGGCGTAGGCGGTCATACTGCGGATCATAGACATTCCCGTTTTTAAAGGAGAGATGGGGGGATTATAGCTTTCAGGGGCTTCTCAGGATAGGAATAAGCGTCCTTTATCCGTATAATGCGCAGCCACATTCGTTTCAAGCCGGAGAATCCATCATGCGTCCAGCAGGTCGTAGCGCCAACCAGGTGCGTCCCGTCACCCTGACCCGTAACTATACAAAACACGCTGAAGGCTCCGTGCTGGTTGAGTTTGGTGACACCAAAGTGCTTTGCACCGCGTCCATCGAAGAGGGCGTGCCTCGCTTCCTGAAAGGTCAGGGGCAGGGGTGGATCACCGCGGAATACGGTATGTTGCCGCGCGCAACCCATACCCGTAATGCCCGTGAAGCGGCAAAAGGTAAGCAGGGCGGCCGTACTATGGAGATCCAGCGCCTGATCGCACGTGCGCTCCGCGCCGCGGTTGACTTAAAAACGCTGGGTGAGTTCACCATCACGCTGGACTGCGACGTGATCCAGGCCGATGGCGGCACGCGTACGGCCTCCATTACCGGTGCCTGTGTGGCGCTGGCAGATGCGCTGAACAAGCTGGTTGCCGCCGGTAAGCTGAAAACCAACCCAATGAAAGGGATGGTTGCTGCTGTCTCCGTTGGTATTGTTAACGGCGAAGCGCTTTGCGATCTGGAATACGTTGAAGATTCTGCCGCAGAAACCGACATGAACGTGGTGATGACCGAAGATGGTCGCATCATTGAAGTGCAGGGCACGGCAGAAGGCGAGCCATTCACTCACGAAGAACTGCTCACCTTGCTGGCATTGGCCCGAGGGGGTATTGAATCTATTGTAGCGACGCAGAAAGCGGCGTTAGAAAATTGATTTTAAGGCGACCAATGAGTCGCCTTTTTTTTGCCTGTAAGACTGAAAAGACAAAGGAGCAAATCCATGAAATCGTATCAGCGCCAGTTTATTGAGTTTGCGCTTAACAAGCAGGTACTTAAGTTTGGCGAGTTCACGCTGAAATCCGGGCGTAAAAGCCCGTATTTCTTCAACGCCGGGCTGTTTAATACCGGGCGCGACCTGGCACTGTTAGGCCGCTTCTATGCCGAAGCGCTGGTAGATTCCGGGATTGATTTCGATCTGCTGTTTGGCCCCGCGTACAAAGGCATTCCAATTGCAACCACCACGGCGGTGGCGCTGGCGGAGCACCATGACCGCGACGTACCGTACTGCTTTAACCGTAAAGAGGCCAAAACCCACGGTGAAGGCGGCAATCTGGTAGGCAGTGCGTTGCAGGGCCGCGTGATGCTGGTGGATGACGTGATCACCGCAGGCACCGCGATCCGTGAATCGATGGAAATTATCCAGGCTAACGGTGCAACGCTTGCGGGTGTGCTGATTTCGCTTGATCGTCAGGAACGCGGGCGTGGCGACATCTCTGCTATTCAGGAAGTGGAACGCGATTATGGCTGCAAAGTGATCTCTATCATCACGCTGACAGACCTGATTGCATATCTGGAAGAGAAGCCTGAGATGGCGGATCACCTGGCGGCGGTAAAAGCGTATCGCGAAGAGTTCGGGGTTTAATTGCGTTGCCCGGTGGCGCTACGCTTACCGGGCCTACCTGTTCGTAGGCCGGATAAGGCGAAGCCGCCATCCGGCGATGGCGTTACTGTAATTGTGCTGCCACTAACGGCCAGCGGGCGTCAAAATCGTCCGTTGGTCGATATTTAAACTCGCTGCGCACAAACCGGGAGAGCATCCCTTCGCAAAATGCCAGGATCTGGCTTGCCAGCAGCGTCTCATCCGTATTATATCCCTCGCCTTCCCGCATTTTCTTCTCGCGCAGAACCTGACGAAGCTGGGCTTCGATACGCTCAAAAAGCTGGTTTATACGGCCTTGCAGACGATCCTGTTCAAACATCAGCGCGTGGCCGGTAAGAATACGGGTCAGACCCGGGTTACGTTCACCAAAGCCCAGAATCAGCAGCACAATCAGACGCAGACGCGTGCTGGTGTCTTTTTCATCCTTCAGAATCAGGTTGATACGCGTGATCAGGCTATCTTCGATAAACTCGATCAGGCTGTCGAACATCCGGGTTTTGCTCGGGAAATGACGATACAGCGCCGCCTCTGACACGCCCACAGAGGCCGCCAGCTTGGCGGTGGTGATGCGTTGACTGCCGTCGCTGGACTCAAGCATCAGAGCCAGAGATTGAAGTATTTCTTCGCGACGATTCCTTTTCGCGGTTTGTTTTTCTGCCATGTTACAAAATACCCCTGAAAATAAGCACTTGTCAGGCTGGCAACCACACAGCGACCCGCAAACTGACGTTTGCGGTTTGTTATTGCATTATGGCGCTGTGAGATGCGTGTTTGTCGGGCGGTTATTTGCGCCCGGAATGGCCGAAGCCGCCTTCGCCACGGTCGGTAGCGTCGAAGTCTGCCACCAGGTTAAATTCTGCCTGCACCACCGGTACAAACACCATCTGCGCGATACGCTCGCCCGGTTCAATGGTGAAGCTGTCCTGGCCACGGTTCCAGACGGAAACCATCAGCTGACCCTGATAGTCAGAGTCGATCAGGCCGACCAGGTTACCCAGCACGACGCCATGCTTATGGCCCAGGCCAGAGCGCGGCAGGATCACCGCTGCCAGTGACGGGTCAGCAATGTGAATCGCCAGCCCGGTCGGGATCAGGGTCGTTGCACCCGGCGCCAGTTCTACGGCGTCATCGAGACAGGCGCGCAGGTCAAGACCGGCAGAGCCGGAGGTGGCATACGTTGGCAGCGGAAATTGCTCGCCAACGCGCGGGTCCAGAATCTTAACGTCGATTTTTTTCATCATAACGGGTAACGATCTCGTCCAGTAATTGTTGGCCCAGGAGTTCTTTGCGCTCAAGCGGTAAGACTTTATCTCCATCCTGCCAGAAAAGGTGCAATGCGTTGCTGTCGCTGTTAAATCCTTGCGTGGACAGCGATACGTCGTTCGCGCAAATCAAATCGAGGTTTTTGCGGGTACGTTTTTGCCGGGCATATTCTTCCACATTATTCGTTTCTGCGGCAAACCCAACAACGTAAGGACGATGAGTTTTCAATGCGGCGACACCGGCAACGATATCCGGGTTCTTCACCATTTTTATTGTTAATTCATCACCTTGCTTTTTAATTTTGGCGTCGGCAATGGTTTCGGCGCGGTAATCAGCGACGGCCGCACAGCCGATAAAAATATGCTGTTGTTGAGCATGCGCCTGTACGGCGGCTTCCATTTCCAGCGCGGTAGTTACATCAATACGCCGCACAAACGCAGGGGTGGTAAGCGACACCGGGCCGCTCACCAGCGTCACGTTCGCGCCTCGTTTGGCTGCCGCGGCAGCAATCGCAAAGCCCATTTTGCCGGAGCTGTGGTTGGT
>NZ_JABMCU010000014.1:0-39743 GCF_013179605.1 Enterobacter sp. CM29
ATTGCTGACTTCTTCGTGACCGAAAAAATGCTTCAGCACTTCATCAAGCAGGTTCATAGCAACAGCTTTATGCGCCCAAGCCCGCGCGTACTGGTGTGTGTGCCGGTTGGCGCAACCCAGGTTGAACGCCGTGCAATCCGTGAATCCGCTCAGGGTGCCGGTGCGCGTGAAGTGTTCCTGATTGAAGAACCGATGGCTGCGGCAATTGGTGCGGGTCTGCCGGTTTCTGAAGCAACCGGTTCTATGGTGGTGGATATCGGTGGCGGTACCACTGAAGTGGCCGTTATCTCCCTGAACGGCGTGGTGTACTCCTCTTCCGTGCGTATCGGCGGCGACCGTTTCGACGAAGCCATCATCAATTACGTTCGCCGTAACTACGGCTCTCTGATCGGTGAAGCGACCGCAGAGCGCATCAAGCATGAAATTGGTTCTGCCTATCCGGGTGATGAAGTTCGCGAGATCGAAGTTCGCGGTCGTAACCTGGCAGAAGGCGTGCCACGCGGATTCACCCTGAACTCCAACGAAATCCTGGAAGCGTTGCAGGAGCCGCTGACCGGCATCGTGAGCGCGGTGATGGTAGCGCTGGAACAGTGCCCGCCAGAGCTGGCCTCCGATATCTCCGAGCGCGGTATGGTTCTGACCGGTGGTGGTGCGCTGCTGCGTAACCTCGACCGCCTGTTAATGGAAGAGACAGGTATTCCTGTCGTAGTTGCAGAAGATCCACTGACTTGCGTCGCCCGTGGTGGTGGCAAGGCGCTGGAAATGATCGACATGCACGGCGGCGACTTGTTTAGCGAAGAGTAGTCGGGTGTGAGAGGGTAGCAAATGGCTACCCTTTCTCTCTGACGCGAGAATACGCATAGCCTATGAAGCCAATTTTTAGCCGTGGCCCGTCGCTACAGTTTCGCCTGATCCTGGCGGTTCTGGTGGCGCTCGGGGTCATTATTGCCGATAGCCGCCTCGGTACGTTCAGCCAGATCCGAACGTACATGGATACCGCCGTCAGTCCTTTCTACTTTATTTCAAATGGTCCCCGTGAACTGCTCGACTCCGTGTCGCAAACGCTTTCATCGCGTGACCAGCTCGAACTCGAAAACCGTGCATTACGCCAGGAACTGCTGCTGAAAAACAGCGAGCTACTAATGCTGGGGCAATATAAGCAGGAAAACGCGCGTCTGCGGGAACTGCTTGGCTCGCCGCTGCGCCAGGATGAACAGAAAATGGTCACCCAGGTGATCTCCACCGTAAACGATCCATACAGCGATCAGGTGGTGATTGATAAAGGCAGCGTGAACGGCGTATACGAAGGTCAGCCTGTCATCAGCGATAAAGGCGTTGTGGGCCAGGTCGTGGCGGTTGCCAAACTGACCAGCCGTGTGCTGCTGATTTGCGATGCCACCCATGCACTGCCGATTCAGGTGCTGCGTAACGATATTCGCGTAATTGCCGCCGGTAATGGTTGTACGGACGATCTGCAACTGGAACACCTGCCCGCCAACACGGATATCCGCGTGGGTGACGTGCTGGTGACGTCTGGTCTGGGCGGTCGTTTCCCTGAAGGCTACCCGGTTGCGGTTGTCTCTTCCGTGAAGCTCGACACTCAACGTGCCTACACCGTGATCCAGGCGCGTCCAACGGCTGGCTTGCAGCGTTTACGCTACCTGCTGCTGCTATGGGGCGCCGATCGCAACGGCGCTAACCCGATGACGCCGGAAGATGTGCATCGCGTGGCCAATGAGCGCCTGATGCAGATGATGCCGCAGGTGCTGCCTGCGCCGGATGCAATGGGGCCACCTGCGCCCGTACCGGCTCCGGCGACGGGGTTAACGCAGCCGCTACCGGATGCGCCGCCACCGCCGCAAGTCTCGGGTGGAGGGCAGTAGTGGCCAGTTATCGTAGCCAGGGGCGCTGGGTAATCTGGCTCTCATTCCTCGTTGCATTGTTGCTGCAAATTATGCCCTGGCCGGACGACATTCTTGTTTTCCGGCCAAACTGGGTATTACTCATTTTGCTCTACTGGATCCTTGCCCTGCCGCACCGCGTAAATGTCGGCACAGGTTTTGTGATGGGTGCCATACTGGATCTTATCAGTGGCTCTACGCTTGGCGTCCGCGCCTTATCCATGAGCATTATTGCGTATCTCGTTGCACTCAAATTCCAGCTCTTTCGTAACCTTGCGCTCTGGCAACAGGCGCTGGTGGTGATGTTGTTGTCGCTCGCTGCGGATATCGTTGTTTTCTGGGCAGAGTTTTTAGTGATCAACGTCTCTTTCCGACCGGAAGTGTTCTGGAGTAGTGTAGTAAACGGTGTGCTCTGGCCGTGGCTGTTCCTGCTGATGCGTAAAATTCGCCAGCAGTTTGCCGTGCAATAAAAGGTTTCTATGACGTCTTTGTATCTTGCCTCCGGTTCTCCGCGTCGCCAGGAACTGCTCGCGCAGTTGGGTGTATCCTTCGAACGCATCGTTACCGGTATCGAAGAAAAACGTGCTGAGGGCGAAAGCGCTCAGCAGTATGTCTCCCGTCTGGCGCGTGAAAAAGCGCAGGCGGGCGTTGCATGCGTGCCGCGTGACTTACCGGTGCTGGGGGCCGATACCATCGTCATTCTCAATGGTGAGGTGCTTGAGAAACCCCGCGACGCAAACCATGCTGCGCGGATGCTGCGTAACATGTCCGGACAAACCCATCAGGTGATGACGGCGGTAGCGCTGGCAGACAGCCAGTACGTTCTGGATTGCCTTGTGGTAACGGAAGTGACGTTCAGAGTCCTCACCGACGAGGAGATCGCCGGCTATATCGCCAGCGGTGAACCTATGGATAAAGCAGGTGCATACGGTATTCAAGGGTTGGGTGGCTGTTTTGTCAGGAAGATAAATGGCAGCTATCACGCCGTAGTCGGCTTACCGCTGGTGGAAACGTATGAGTTGCTGAGCAATTTTAACTCACTGCGTGAGGGAAGGGATAATTATGACGGCTGAATTGTTGGTAAACGTAACGCCATCGGAAACCCGTGTGGCCTACATTGATGGTGGCATTCTTCAGGAAATTCATATTGAGCGTGAAGCGCGGCGCGGAATCGTAGGCAATATCTACAAAGGTCGTGTCAGTCGTGTACTGCCGGGTATGCAGGCGGCTTTTGTAGATATTGGGCTCGATAAAGCGGCGTTTTTACACGCCTCCGACATCATGCCGCATACCGAATGCGTGGCAGGCGAAGAGCAAAAGCAGTTTGCCGTGCGCGACATCTCTGAGCTGGTGCGTCAGGGCCAGGATCTGATGGTGCAGGTGGTAAAAGATCCGCTGGGCACCAAAGGCGCGCGTCTGACCACCGACATCACCCTTCCTTCACGTTATCTGGTCTTTATGCCGGGGGCGTCGCACGTCGGCGTGTCACAGCGTATTGAGAGCGAAAGCGAGCGTGAACGCCTGAAAAAGGTGGTCAGCGCCTACTGTGACGAGCAGGGCGGGTTTATTATCCGTACCGCAGCGGAAGGGATCAGCGAAGAAGACCTGGCCTCGGATGCGGCCTATCTGAAGCGCGTCTGGACCAAAGTGATGGAGCGTAAAAAACGCAACCAGACCCGCTACCGGCTGTACGGTGAGCTGGCGCTCGCTCAGCGCGTATTACGTGATTTCGCCGATGCGCAGCTCGACCGAATCCGCGTGGACTCCCGTCTGACGTACGAAGCCTTACTGGAGTTCACCGCCGAGTACATCCCGGAAATGCCGGGGCTGCTGGAGCATTACACCGGACGCCAGCCGATATTTGATCTCTATGACGTTGAAAACGAAATCCAGCGTGCGCTGGAGCGTAAGGTTGAGCTGAAATCGGGTGGCTATCTGATCATCGATCAAACCGAAGCGATGACCACCGTCGACATCAACACCGGCGCGTTTGTCGGCCATCGCAACCTCGATGACACCATCTTTAATACCAATATAGAAGCGACGCAGGCCATCGCACGCCAGCTTCGCCTGCGTAATCTGGGCGGTATTATCATCATCGACTTTATCGATATGAATAATGAAGACCACCGCCGTCGCGTGCTGCACTCCCTGGAGCAGGCGCTGAGTAAAGATCGCGTGAAAACCAGCATCAATGGCTTCTCGCAGCTCGGTCTGGTGGAAATGACCCGGAAACGGACCCGCGAAAGCGTGGAACATGTCCTGTGTAATGAGTGTCCAACCTGCCATGGACGCGGAACGGTAAAGACGGTGGAGACGGTCTGCTACGAGATCATGCGTGAGATTGTCCGTGTCCATCATGCCTACGACTCAGACCGTTTTCTGGTCTATGCTTCCCCTGCGGTGGCAGAGGCCCTGAAAGGGGAAGAGTCGCACGCGCTGGCGGAAGTGGAAATCTTTGTCGGCAAACAGGTAAAAGTGCAAATTGAGCCGCTCTATAACCAGGAGCAGTTTGACGTCGTCATGATGTAAACGCAGTTCGCTGCGAGATTTAAGGCTGACAAGGAGAGACGCGTGAGGCGATTGCCGGGGATTTTACTGCTTACAGGGGCAACGCTGGTCGTGATTGTCGCGTTGCTCGTGAGCGGGCTGCGTCTCGCCTTGCCGCATCTGGACAGCTGGCGGCCGCAGATCCTGGCAAAAATCGAATCTGCCACCGGTCTGCCGGTGGACGTGAGCCATATCGAGGCAAGCTGGCAGAACTTTGGCCCGACGCTTGATGCGCGGGATATCAGCGCCAGCCTGAAAGATGGCGGCCATCTTAAAATCAAACGCGTCACCCTGGCGCTGGATGTCTGGCAAAGCCTGCTGCATCTGCGCTGGCAGTTTCGCGATCTCACCTTCTGGCAACTTCAGCTGATGACCAACACGCCGCTGCAAAGCGGCGACAGCGATCGTGGGCTGGAAACCAGCCGTATCAGCGATCTCTTCCTGCGTCAGTTCGATCATTTCGATCTCCGCGACAGCGAAGTGAGCTTTATAACCCTTTCCGGACAGCGCGCTGAGCTGGCGATCCCACAGCTGACCTGGCTAAACGGGAAAGATCGCCACCGCGCCGAGGGGCAGGTGAATCTCTCCAGCCTGAACGGGCAGCACGGCGTTATGCAGGTGCGGATGGATCTGCGCGACGACAATGGCCTGCTGAACAACGGCAGGGTGTGGCTACAGGCGGACGATGTGGACGTGAAGCCGTGGCTGGGTGAGTGGCTACAGCAGAACATGCAGCTGGAAACCGCGCGCTTCAGCCTGGAAGGCTGGATGACCCTGACGAACGGGGCGTTCGCCAGCGGCGATATCTGGCTTAAGCAGGGGGGCGCGAGCTGGAAGGGGGAAAAACATCAGCATCAGCTTTCCGTCGATAACCTCACCGCACACGTGACGCAGGATAAAGGCGGCTGGCAGTTCGCTATTCCGGATACGCGCATCTCCATGGATAACAAACCCTGGCCGCGCGGCGCACTGACGCTGGCGTGGATGCCGGAGCAGGACGTCGGCGGGATAAACGGTAAACGCAGCGATGAGCTGCGTATCCGCGCCAGTAACCTGGATCTGACGGCGATCGAAGGGTTGCGTTCAATGGCCGCAAAACTCTCACCGGAGCTGGGCGAAATCTGGCTGGCGACGCAGCCGAGCGGGCAGATAAACCGGCTGGCGCTGGATATTCCTCTCCAGGCCACGGAAAAGACGCGTTTTCAGGCGGCATGGAAAAATCTCGCATGGAAACAGTGGAAACTGCTGCCGGGTGCCGAGCACTTCAGCGGTAAACTGGAAGGAAGCGTGGAAAACGGCAGGCTGACGGCAGAAATGCAGGAAGCAAAAATGCCGTACGAAACGGTCTTCCGTGCGCCACTGGAGATCGAAAAGGGAAACGCCACCCTCAACTGGCTGAAGAATGACAAAGGTTTTCAGCTCGATGGTCGCGATATTGATGTAAAAGCCAAAGCGGTACATGCCCGCGGTAATTTCCGTTATCTACAGCCTGAAGGCGATGAGCCGTGGCTGGGCATTCTGGCAGGCATCAGCACGGATGACGGTTCGCAGGCGTGGCGCTACTTCCCGGAAAACCTGATGGGGAAAGCGCTGGTAGACTATCTCAGCGGCGCCATTCAGGGCGGTCAGGCGGATAACGCCACGCTGGTCTACGGCGGCAATCCGCACCTGTTCCCGTATAAGCATAACGAAGGCCAGTTCCAGGTTCTGGTGCCGCTACGCAACGCCACCTATGCCTTCCAGCCGGACTGGCCCGCGCTGAAGAATCTGAATATCGAACTCAACTTCCTGAATGACGGCTTGTGGATGAAGACGGACAGCGTTGCGCTGGGCGGCGTAACGGCAAGCAACCTGACGGCAAACATCCCGGATTACTCCAAAGAGAAACTGCTGATTGATGCGGATATTAATGGGCCGGGTAAAGCGGTTGGCCCGTATTTTGAAGATACGCCGCTGGATGACTCCCTGGCGGCCACTCTCCAGCAGTTGCAGTTAGATGGTGATGTGAATGCTCGCTTACATCTGGATATCCCGCTCGACGGTGAAATGACCACCGCCAAAGGCGACGTTCGTCTGAACAATAACAGCCTCTATATCAAGCCGCTGGACAGCACGCTGAAAAACCTTAGCGGTCAGTTCAGCTTTGTTAACGGCAATCTGAAAAGTAAGCCGCTGAAAGCGACCTGGTTCAATCAACCCGTCAATATCGATTTCTCCACCACCGAGGGCGATAAAGCCTACCAGGTGGCGGTCAATATGGACGCGAACTGGCAGCCGTCACGCATGGATGTTCTGCCGAAGCCGATTGAGAATGCGGTGGACGGCGCGGTGTCATGGAATGGCAAGGTCGCCATCGACCTGCCTTATCATGCCGGTGCGCGCTATAACGTCGACATTACGGGCGATCTAAAAAACCTCAGTAGCCAGCTTCCCGCACCGCTGAACAAGAAAAGCGGTGAAGCACTGCCCGTCAACGTTAAGGTTGCGGGCAACCTCAACAGCTTTGATTTAACCGGAAACGCTGGCGGAACAAACCACTTCAACAGCCGCTGGCTGCTTAACCGCAAGCTGACGCTGGACAGGGCGATCTGGACGACTGACAGCCGTACCACGCCGCCGCTGCCGGAGCAGGCGGGCATTGAACTGAATCTCCCGCCGATGGATGGCGCAGAGTGGCTGGCACTGTTTCAGAAAGGTGTCGGGCAAAACGTCGATCAAACGGCGCAGTTCCCGCAGTCCATTACCTTGCGCACGCCTGCGCTGACGCTAGGTGGGCAGCAGTGGAACAACCTGAGTATTGTCTCCCGGCCGACGGTGAACGGCTCAAAGGTCGAGGCGCAGGGGCGTGAAATTAACGGTTCGTTGACGATGCGCGATAACGCGCCATGGCAGGCGGCTATCCGTTATCTCTATTACAACCCGACCTTTACGGCGTCTAAAACACAGTCGACAAGTACGTCTCCTTTCAGCAGCAGTGGAACGTCGCGCGTGGATTTCAGCAACTGGCCCGATCTCCAGCTGCGCTGTGCGGAGTGCTGGCTGTGGGGACAGAAATATGGCCGTATCGACGGTGATTTTGCTATTCAGGGCAATACGCTGAGCCTCTCTGGTGGGCTGGTGGATACCGGCTTTGGCCGCATGACCGCCGCTGGCGAGTGGGTGAACAAACCGGGTGAACAGCGCACCTCGCTGAAGGGCGATATTAAAGGCAACAAGCTGGACGCAGCGGCTAACTTCTTTGGGATCAGCACGCCGCTTCGCGGATCGTCCTTCGATGTGAATTACGATCTGCACTGGCGCGCGGCACCGTGGCAGCCGGACGTTGCCTCGCTGAACGGTATCCTCAGAACCCGTTTTGGTAAGGGACAAATTGCCGATGTTAGCACCGGTCATGCAGGGCAAATACTGCGCCTGCTGAGCTTTGACGCGCTGCTGCGCAAGCTGCGCTTCGATTTCAGCGATACCTTCAACGACGGTTTCTATTATGACTCCATTCGCGGAACGGCCTGGATCAAGGACGGCGTGATGCATACCGATGATACGCTGCTGGATGGCCTGGAAGCGGACATCGCCATGAAAGGATCAGTAAACCTCGTGCGCCGGGAGCTGGATATGGAAGCGGTTGTTGCCCCGGAAATCTCCGCTACAGTGGGTGTTGCTACCGCTTTTGTGGTCAATCCGATAATCGGCGCGGCGGTATTTGCCGCCAGCAAAGTGCTGGGGCCGCTCTGGAGCAAAGTCTCGATTCTGCGCTACCGCATTACGGGCCCAATCGATAAACCGCAGATTAATGAAGTGCTGCGCCAGCCGCGCAAAGAAGCACAGCAATGATTTGACGTGGGCAGGTAATTGCCTCACTCTCAATAATATTGATTTTATACCGCCACTGGCGGCAACGAACGAGTAGCAATACGATGAGTCTGAACCTGGTAAGTGAACATTTGCTCGCAGCGAACGGCCTGAGCC
The DNA here is from genome assembly GCF_013179605.1 of Enterobacter sp. CM29. Taxonomy (NCBI): domain Bacteria; kingdom Pseudomonadati; phylum Pseudomonadota; class Gammaproteobacteria; order Enterobacterales; family Enterobacteriaceae; genus Enterobacter; species Enterobacter sp. CM29. Next base: position 8,418 of record NZ_JABMCU010000014.1, read on the forward strand.
ATCAGGACCTGTTCTCCATTCTTGGTCAACTGACCGAACGCCGCCTCGACTACGGCGATCTCTATTTCCAGTCGAGCTATCACGAATCCTGGGTTTTAGAAGACAGCATCATTAAAGATGGTTCTTATAACATTGACCAGGGCGTCGGCGTGCGCGCCGTCAGCGGCGAAAAAACCGGTTTTGCTTATGCAGACCAGATAAGCCTGGCCGCGCTGGAGCAGAGCGCGCAGGCGGCGCGAACCATTGTGCGCGATACCGGCGACGGTCGCGTGAAAACCCTGGGTGAAGTGCAGCACGCTGCGCTTTATACCAGCATCGATCCGTTGCAGAGCATGAGCCGTGAAGAGAAGCTGGACATCCTGCGTCGCGTGGACAAAGTGGCTCGCGCGGCGGATAAACGCGTGCAGGAAGTTTCTGCCAGCCTGAGCGGTGTTTATGAACTGATCCTGGTGGCGGCGACGGACGGTACGCTGGCCGCCGACGTGCGTCCGCTTGTGCGCCTCTCTATCAGCGTACAGGTGGAAGACGACGGCAAGCGCGAGCGCGGCTCAAGCGGTGGCGGCGGTCGTTTTGGCTACGACTGGTTCCTTGGCGACGTTGACGGAGAAGCGCGCGCGGATGCGTGGGCAAAAGAAGCCGTGCGCATGGCGCTGGTCAACCTGTCTGCCGTGGCGGCACCTGCCGGTACGCTGCCGGTGGTTCTGGGCGCAGGCTGGCCTGGCGTGCTGCTGCACGAAGCGGTCGGTCACGGCCTGGAGGGGGATTTCAACCGTCGCGGGACGTCCGTATTCAGCGGTCAGATGGGGCAGCTTGTCTCCTCCGAACTGTGTACCGTGGTGGATGATGGCACCATGCTCGACCGTCGCGGCTCGATTTCTATCGACGATGAAGGCACGCCGGGCCAGTACAACGTGCTGATCGAAAATGGCGTACTGAAAGGTTACATGCAGGACAAGCTTAACGCGCGTCTGATGGGCGTTGCGCCAACGGGTAACGGTCGTCGCGAATCCTACGCGCACCTGCCGATGCCGCGCATGACCAACACCTACATGCTGCCGGGTAAATCCACGCCGCAGGAGATTATCGAATCCGTTGATTACGGTATCTTCGCGCCAAACTTTGGCGGCGGCCAGGTGGATATCACCTCCGGTAAATTTGTCTTCTCTACCTCAGAGGCGTATCTGATTGAGAAGGGCAAAGTGACCAAAGCGGTGAAGGGCGCAACCCTGATTGGCTCTGGCATTGAGGCCATGCAGCAGATTTCCATGGTGGGTAACGACCTGAAGCTGGATAACGGCGTGGGCGTTTGCGGCAAAGAGGGTCAGAGCCTGCCGGTAGGCGTGGGCCAGCCAACCCTGAAGGTCGATAACCTGACGGTGGGCGGCACGGCGTAATTTTTTCATTTTCCCCTCACCCTAACCCTCTCCCCAACGGGGAGAGGGGACTGCTCCGTGCCGTCTTTTCTCCCTCGCCCCTTTGGGGAGAGGGCCGGGGTGAGGGGGAGGCCTACTCTTTCCTTCTTCCCCGCATCCCCTGAAACAGCTCTGCCACTTCCACAAAATAGTCCGTCAGATAGTTAATACAGACCTGCACCTTCAGCGGCAGCTTGTCCTTTTCGGTATAGAGCGCGTACACCGGGCGCGGATCCGACTGGTAGCGCGGGAAGAGGATCTCCAGTTCGCCGCTGTTGATCTCGTTGATCACCCACATCAGCGGCACGTAGGCGATCCCGGCCCCGGCCACCAGCCAGCGTGAGATGGTCATCGGATCGTTGGTCACGAAGCGGCCTTCAGGCAGCAGTTTGGTGGAAAGCCCCTCTGGCGCGATCAATTCAAATTCGTTATCTGGGCGAACGCTGTATTCCAGCCACGAGTGGTTGCTCAGGTCGGCAGGTTTTTCCGGTACGCCATACTGTGCCAGATAGCTTTTCGAAGCGCAGACCACCATCGGCATGCTGCCCAGTCGACGCGAGAACAGGCTCGAGTCCTGCAATGCGCCAACGCGGATCACCACGTCTAACCCATCGGCAATCAGATCCGGTGCCGGAATACCCGTTACCAGATTAACGGTTAAACCGGGATACTCTTTCAGCATTTCCGCCGTCATGGCAGCGAGAACATTTTGTGCCATAGTTGAAGAACACCCGATACGCAGCGTGCCGATAGGCGTGTTGTTAAAGGCGTAGAGCTGCTCGTGAACATCCTGCACTTCATGCAGCATTCGACGGCAGCCCTGATAGTAAATTTTACCCGCTTCCGTCAGCCCAATGCTGCGGGTGCTGCGGTTGAGCAGCTTCACCTGGAGCTCATCTTCCAGTTTTGACACTGTCTGGCTAATGGATGAGACGCTCATTTGTAGCTGACGTGCTGCGGCGGTAAAAGAGCCTTGCTCAACCACTTTCGCAAAGACGGACATGCGTTTTAGACGTTCCATTATTCACTCTGGCTTAAAAGTGATTTAGATCACATATGATAGATAACAGCATAACAGTTACGTTAATATATTATTAATTACATAACGGCTGCGCCACTCTCGCCCGGCAATTCATGCTCTCCTGCGGCGGCGTGAGCTTAATAATCCAGTAACCTGCATCTCTTTAATCAAGGTCAACATGAGTCTGTTTCCCGTTATCGTGGTGTTCGGTCTGTCGTTCCCACCGATATTTTTCGAGCTTCTTTTATCACTGGCGATCTTCTGGCTGGTGCGCAAGGTGCTGGTCCCTACCGGGATTTATGATTTCGTCTGGCATCCTGCATTGTTTAATACCGCGCTGTATTGCTGCCTGTTCTATTTAATATCGCGCATGTTTGTCTGAGGTTGATGTGAAAACGCTAACAAGAAAAATCTCCCGCACTGCCATCACTATGGCGCTGGTCATCCTGGCGTTCATCGCTATTTTTCGCGCCTGGGTTTATTACACCGAATCCCCGTGGACGCGCGATGCGCGTTTCAGCGCGGAGGTGGTCGCGATAGCGCCCGATGTCGCCGGTCTCATTACGGCGGTCAATGTCCACGATAACCAACTGGTGAAAAAAGATCAGGTACTGTTCACTATCGACCAGCCGCGCTATCAAAAAGCGCTGGAAGAAGCGGAAGCCGACGTAGCTTATTACAACGCGCTGGCCGCTGAAAAACGCCGTGAAGCAGGACGTCGTAACAAGCTGGGCATCCAGGCCATGTCCCGGGAAGAGATTGATCAGTCCAATAACGTGCTGCAAACCGTGCTGCATCAGCTGGCAAAAGCGCAGGCGACGCGCGATCTGGCGAAGCTCGATCTGGAACGTACCGTTATCCGCGCCCCGTCCGATGGCTGGGTAACCAACCTCAACGTCTATGCGGGTGAGTTTATCACGCGCGGCTCTACGGCCGTGGCGCTGGTGAAACAGAACTCTTTCTACGTCCTCGCCTATATGGAAGAGACCAAGCTGGAAGGCGTGCGTCCGGGCTATCGCGCCGAAATCACGCCGCTCGGCAGCAACCGGGTCCTGAAAGGAACCGTGGACAGCGTGGCCGCGGGGGTGACCAACGCCAGCAGTACCAATGATTCAAAAGGGATGGCGACCGTCGATTCTAACCTCGAGTGGGTTCGTCTGGCGCAGCGCGTACCGGTACGCATTCGTCTGGATGAGCAGCAGAGCAACCTCTGGCCCGCAGGCACCACGGCGACGGTAGTGATCACTGGTGAAAAAGACCGTGATGCCAGCCAGGATTCTATCTTCCGTCAAATCGCCCATCGCCTGCGCGAGTTTGGTTGATCGCTATGGGCATTTTTTCCATCGCCAGCCAGCACATCCGCTTCGCCGTGAAGCTGGCATGCGCCATTGTGCTGGCGCTGTTTGTTGGCTTCCATTTCCAGCTTGAAACGCCGCGCTGGGCTGTTCTGACCGCCGCGATCGTCGCCGCCGGTCCTGCCTTCGCGGCGGGTGGCGAGCCTTACTCCGGGGCAATTCGCTATCGCGGGATGCTGCGTATTATCGGCACCTTTATCGGCTGTATCGCCGCCCTGACCATTATCATCCTGATGATCCGCACGCCGCTGCTGATGCTGATTGTATGCTGTATCTGGGCGGGTTTTTGCACCTGGGTCTCTTCGCTGGTGAAGGTGGAGAACTCGTACGCCTGGGGCCTGGCGGGATATACCGCGCTGATTATTATCATCACCATTCAGAGTGAACCGCTGCTTGCTCCGCAGTTCGCCGTGGAACGTTGCAGCGAGATTGTCATTGGTATCGTCTGCGCGATTGTCGCCGATCTGCTCTTCTCTCCGCGATCCATCAAGCAGGAAGTCGATCGTGAGCTGGACGCGCTGATTGTTGCCCAGTACCAGCTCATGCAGCTGTGCATTAAGCACGGCGACAGCGAAGAGGTCGACAAGGCCTGGAGCGCGCTGGTGCGCCGCACGCAGGCGCTGGAAGGGATGCGCAGTAATCTCAATATGGAGTCTTCCCGCTGGGAGCGTGCCAATCGTCGTCTGAAAGCGATCAATACCGTCTCGTTAACGCTGATCACCCAGGCGTGTGAAACCTACCTGATTCAGAACACTCGCCCCGAAGTGGTAACGGATACCTTCCGCGAACTGTTTGATGAGCCTGTGGAGACGGTGCAGGACGTGCATCGACAGCTTAAACGCATGCGTCGTGTGATTGCCTGGACGGGCGAACGGGATACGCCAGTCACCATTTATACCTGGGTTGGCGCCGCAACGCGCTACCTGCTTCTGAAACGCGGCGTGATTAGCAACACCAAAATCAGTGCGGCGGAAGAAGAGGTGTTACAGGGCGAAGTGGTGATCAAACCGGAATCCGCCGAGCGTCATCATGCGATGGTTAACTTCTGGCGTACCACCCTGGCCTGTATACTCGGCACGCTGTTCTGGCTGTGGACCGGCTGGACGTCCGGCAGCGGCGCGATGGTGATGATTGCCGTCGTTACCGCGCTGGCGATGCGTCTGCCCAACCCGCGCATGGTCGCTATTGATTTTCTGTACGGCACCATTGCGGCGTTACCCATTGGCGCGCTCTACTTCCTGGTAATCATCCCCTCGACGCAGCAAAGCATGCTTTTGCTCTGTATCAGCCTGGCGGTGATGGCGTTCTTTATCGGGATTGAGGTACAAAAACGCCGTCTGGGATCGTTAGGTGCGCTGGCGAGTACGATTAACATCCTCGTGCTGGATAACCCGATGACCTTCCATTTCAGCCAGTTCCTGGATAGCGCATTAGGCCAGCTGGTGGGCTGTTTCCTGGCGATGATGGTGATCCTGCTGGTGCGGGATAACTCTCAGGCGCGGACAGGGCGCGTGCTGCTCAATCAGTTTGTGTCGGCCGCCGTATCGTCCTTGACCACCAACACCGCGCGGCGCAAGCAGAACCACCTTCCGGCCCTTTACCAGCAACTGTTCCTGCTGTTGAATAAATTCCCGGGCGATGTCGCTCGCTTCCGTCTGGCGTTAACCATGATTATCGCGCACCAGCGTCTGCGGAACGCGCCAGTGCCGATCAACGACGATTTGTCCGCTTTCCACCGCCAGCTACGGCGAACGGCGGACCATGTGATATCGGCATCCAGTGATGACAAACGTCGCCGCTACTTTAAGCAACTGCTGGAGGAGCTGGATATCTACCAGGAGAAACTGCGAGTCTGGGAAGCCCCGCCGCAGGTTACCGAGCCGGTAGAGCGGCTGGTGTTTATGCTGCACCGCTACCAGAATGCGCTGACAGACAGCTAACGAAGAGAAAACCGACGCCAAAAGCGTCGGTTTTTTTGTGGCTATACTTATTCTTGCAGGTTCAAACATTCAGGAAGGGAGGACACATGACAACCCAGGCTCTTCAGGACAGTATTCTTTTTCAGACCGGGTATCTGGTTAACGGTATCTGGAAAACACTCGACACCACGTTTGATGTGCTAAACCCGGCCACGGGCGAGGTGGTTGCGAAAGTGGCGAAAGCAGGGAAAGCCGAAACCGAAGAGGCCATTGCGGCCGCGACGAAAGCCTTTCCCGCATGGCGCGCAAAAACGGCAAAAGAGCGTTCCACGATCCTCTATCGCTGGTATGAACTGATTATCGAGAACAAAAGCTGGCTCGGGCGGCTGATGACCACCGAGCAGGGCAAGCCGCTGAAAGAGGCTGAGGGCGAGGTGGACTACGCTGCCAGCTTTATTCAGTGGTTTGCGGAGCAGGCCAAGCGCGCTAACGGTGAAATCATTCCTCCGGTTAAACCCGGCTCCCGTATTCTGGCCACTCGTGAACCTGTTGGGGTGGTTGCTGCTATCACGCCATGGAATTTCCCGATGGCTATGCTCACCCGTAAGCTCGGCCCGGCGCTGGCAGCAGGATGTACCGGCGTCATCAAGCCTGCAAACAACACGCCGCTGAGCGCCTTTGCGCTGCTGACGCTGGCGAAGCAGGCCGGTGTGCCGGATGGTGTGCTGAATGCGGTCGCGGGGAGCACCTCAGAAATTAGTGACGCCATTATGGCCAGCCATGACGTGCGCAAAATCTCGTTTACGGGGTCAACCGCCGTCGGGAAAACGCTGGTTCGCAATTCCGCTGAGACCATGAAAAAGGTATCGATGGAGCTGGGCGGCAATGCGCCGTATATCGTTTTCGAGGACGCGGATATTGAGGCCGCCGTCAAAGGCGCCATCGCCAATAAATTCCGTAACGCCGGGCAGGTCTGCGTCAGCGTAAACCGTTTCTATATTCAGGAGACGGTCTATGACAAGTTTGTCAATCAGCTTGCCGATGCGGTGAAGGCGCTGAAGGTGGGTAACGGTCTGGACGAGGGCGTCGTTGTCGGCCCGCTGATTGAGCCTTCGGCTGTCGAGAAAGTCCGTGAGCACGTCGAAGATGCGGTAGCGAAGGGGGCCACGGTGCTGGCTGGGGGTAAACCGCACGAACTTGGCGGCAACTTCTGGATGCCAACCGTACTCGGTGACTGCCATGAAGGCATGAAGCTGGCAGAAGAGGAGACCTTTGGTCCCGTTGCCGCCTGCTTCCGCTTCACGTCGGAAGACGAAGTGGTTATGCGCGCTAACAATACGCCTTACGGGCTGGCGGCCTACTTTTATACCCAGAATCTCTCGCGCGTGTTCCGCGTCTCACAGGCCATTGAGAGCGGCATGATCGGAATTAATGAATGTGCGGTCTCGACCGAGCTGGGTCCGTTTGGGGGCGTAAAAGAGTCCGGGCTGGGGCGCGAGGGGTCCGTGCTGGGGCTGGAGGAGTTTCTGGAAGTTAAAACCCTGCATATCGGGGGCTTATAATAGACAGGGCGGCATCTGCCGCCCGCCTGTACCGGGTGGCTGGCAATGAAAATTTATACCTTTGATTTTGACGAAATTGATAGTCAGGAAGACTTCTACCGCGAGTTTATCCGGGCGTTCGACCTGGAGCGGGGCAGCGTAAACAATCTTGATATGCTATGGGATGTGGTTACCGGCGACAGGCTGCCGTTACCGCTGGAGATCGAATTTACCCATCTGCCTGAAAAACTGCGCAGACGCTTTGGCGCATTGATTTTATTGTTTGATGAAGCGGAGGAGGAGCTGGAAGGGCAACTGCGTTTCAACGTGCGCCAGTGATAAAAAAGCCCCTGACCGGGAGGTCAGGGGCAAGTCGTATGATGAGATACGACGAGGGTTTATTTGTACAGTTCTGCGGTAGCGTGCCAGTGGTCGCCACTGCGCGCTTCGATGATGCGATAAGATGACGCACCCTGTTCTTCCGCTTTTTTGTTCAGCATTTCGTGCATGTCCATCGGAGAAGTACCGATGGCACCAACAGAAACGGTCCCGATAGCCTGACGGGATTGTGCCTGTTCGGCGTTAATAGTGTCGGCTGCAAACGCACCGAATGACAGGACTGACAGTACGCTCAGGGCAGCTACAGTGGTTTTAATTTTCATGATTATTTACCTCGTCAATTATTTTACTGGGGTCTTTGTTCTGTGACCCTCATCACAAAATCAAGTATACACTAATCACGCAAAAAATTAATACCAGACTAATGGTTTCGCCTGTTATTACGTATTAAAAACATCATTTTTTATAACGGGAATGAATAAAAAAGGGCGTTACTCTGCAGGCGTAATGATTTTTTCTTATGTAAATCAATTGGATAGGTGGCTTTGATTTTTAGTGCGATTTTACGGCAGATCATTCACTGAATGAATGTTAACAGGCGGTAAAAAGCACTATTTGCAAAAGCAGCAGGCAGAGAAAAGCAGGGTAAAACGAGGCGGCAGCAGAATGATCCCCGTAGCCAGGCGCTACGGGGCAGAAGATTACAGCTCCTGCTCGAACAGGACCAGAATCGCTTCGTAGAGGTCTTTCACCGAGAAACCATTTGCCGGGGTCGTAAAAATGGTGTCATCGCCGGCGATGGTCCCGAGGATCCCCTCTGCTTTACCCAGCGAGTCCAGCAGGCGGGCAATCAGCTGGGCTGCACCCGGGCTGGTGTGGATCACGACCACGGCATCGTTATAGTCAATGTCCAGAACCAGGTTTTTCAGCGGGCTGGAGGTCGTTGGCACGCCAAGTTCAGCAGGCAGGCAATAAACCATCTCCATTTTGGCGTTGCGCGTACGCACTGCACCAAACTTGGTTAACATGCGGGAGACCTTCGACTGGTTGATGTTGTCGAAGCCTTGCTCCTGCAACGCCTGAACAATTTCTCCCTGAGAACTGAATTTCTCTTCTTTGAGTAGCGCTTTAAACGCTTTCACTAATTCTTCTTGCTTAGACGAGCTTCGCATAAGTCACCCGGAATATGACGATAGAAACAACATTATTATGCATGTGGATGAATTTTTATGCAAATTATCTACCTGGCACCAGGCTGAAATAATGTTATGAAAGGGAGAGATTTTATCAGATTTCGTTATCAGAAAACATGCCTGGGTCACGCCGCGCAAATAAGCTTAAAAGTAAATTAAATGTTATCAAAATGATGTTGTTTTGGTGGCGTGGCAGGGTGTATTGTAACCCCCTCTTAATTCGTTGTTGCCCACAGCCTGATAGCATTCGGGTGAAGGTCAAAGACGTGCGACCTCAAATTCTTTAGCGATGAAAATTGTAATTAATGACGTGCTGAATTATGGTCGCCGCAACGGAGTTACAGATACTTAAGTTAACCATAATAAGGAGTTTAGGATGAAAGTCGCAGTCCTCGGCGCTGCTGGTGGTATCGGCCAGGCGCTTGCCCTACTACTGAAAACCCAACTGCCTTCAGGCTCAGAACTCTCCCTGTACGATATTGCTCCGGTAACCCCAGGTGTGGCGGTTGACCTGAGCCACATCCCGACAGCTGTGAAAATCAAAGGCTTCTCCGGTGAAGATGCGCGTCCTGCGTTGCAGAATGCCGATGTGGTGCTGATCTCCGCGGGTGTTGCGCGTAAACCGGGTATGGATCGTTCAGACCTGTTCAACGTCAACGCGGGCATCGTGAAAAACCTGGTTCAGCAGATCGCTGAAACCTGCCCGAAAGCGTGCATCGGTATCATCACCAACCCGGTGAACACCACCGTTGCCATCGCAGCAGAAGTGCTGAAGAAAGCGGGCGTTTACGACAAGAACAAACTGTTCGGCGTAACTACGCTGGATATCATCCGTTCCAATACCTTCGTGGCTGAGCTGAAAGGCAAGCAGCCAACGGAAGTGGAAGTGCCGGTTATCGGCGGACACTCTGGCGTGACCATCCTGCCTCTGCTGTCGCAGATCCCGGGCGTGAGCTTCACCGAGCAGGAAGTGGCTGACCTGACCAAACGTATTCAGAATGCAGGCACCGAAGTGGTGGAAGCGAAGGCGGGTGGCGGTTCTGCAACCCTGTCTATGGGCCAGGCGGCGGCGCGTTTCGGCCTGTCTCTGGTTCGCGCGCTGCAGGGCGAGAAAAACGTGGTTGAATGCGCTTACGTAGAAGGCGACGGTGAACACGCGCGCTTCTTCTCTCAGCCGCTGCTGCTGGGTAAAAACGGCGTTGAAGAGCGTAAGTCTATCGGCACGCTGAGCGCGTTTGAGCAAAACGCGATGGAAGGCATGCTGGATACGCTGAAGAAAGACATCACGCTGGGCGAAGAGTTCGTTAACAAGTGATCTTGTCCCGGTAAAAAAAACGGAGCGCTAAGCTCCGTTTTTTTATGCCCGTCAGTTAGTGGCCGGGTATTCCTGGATGGTGACCTGAATCGTGAGCTTCTTGTCATTACGCATGACTTCTACGGGGATGATAGAGCCCGGTCGAATTTCCGCCACCTGGTCCATCGTTTCCAGCGCAGAGACCGCCGGCGTGCCGTTGACGGAAAGAATAACGTCGTTCACCTGGATACCTGCATTGGCCGCCGGGCCGCCAGGCGCCACTTCGTTGACCACAATCCCCTGGATCTGATCGATACCACCGCCCTGCGTATGCATCGGCGCGATTTCACGCCCGCCAATACCGATGTAGCCACGGATCACTCGGCCATCGCGGATCAGCTTGTCCATGATCTTGGTCGCCAGCTGGAACGGAATGGCAAAGCCAATCCCTTCCGGTGTTTCACCATCGTTGCTCTTGTCAAAGGAGAGGGTATTAATGCCCATCAGTTCGCCCAGAGAGTTCACCAGCGCACCGCCGGAGTTACCGTGGTTGATCGAGGCATCGGTTTGCAGGAAGTTCTGCCGCCCTGACGGGTTCAGTCCAATTCGACCGGTCGCGCTGATGATCCCCTGAGTGATGGTCTGGCCCAGGTTATACGGGTTACCGATCGCCAGCACCACATCGCCGATATGCGGCGTTCGTTTGCGATTAATCGGGATAGTCGGCAGACCGCCCGTGGCGTTGATCTTCAGCACCGCCAGATCGGTCAGGCTGTCCGACCCCACCAGCAGGGCTTCAAACACGCGGCCATCCTGCAAGGCGACGATAATCTGGTCGGCATCGTTGATCACGTGTTTATTGGTGATGATGTAACCCCGGTCATCCATGATCACACCGGAACCAAGCGTGCGGATCTCCAGCTGGTTATGAGCGGAACTGTTAAGCCCGCGGTTATAGACGTTAACCACGGCGGGGGCGGCACGGCGTACCGCCTGATTGTACGTTGCAGGCGTTTCATCCGTGCTGTCGAACTGAGGAGCCGACAGTTTGTTGAACTGGCGTAAAGATGGCATAGCCACCAGCAGCAGACCGGCAACGATCAAACCAATGACAATTGAACGAAAGAGCTTTAAAAGCATGATGCGTGTGTCGTTAAAAAAGGAACGGTTTGCAGCATAACATGAGTTATCCGGACATCACACGCAGCGGCGATGCCCGGAGTCGCAAATGGTTAACGCAGTAAAATGTAGAGGGTGTCGTTGCCACGGATAATTTGCAGGGCAATGACCGCCGGTTTACTCTCCAGCACCTTACGCATTTCGGCAATAGACTGCACGCGAGTGCGGTTCACACCCACGATCACGTCGTCCTGATGTAAACCTGCCTGCGCGGCCGGGCTGCTTTTCTCAACGGCAGTGACAGAAATGCCTTTCGTGCCGTCTTTAAGCTGACCGTCGCTCAGCGTTGCGCCCTGTAGCGCCGGGGAGATCTGTTCTGCACTGGCGGAAGAGGAGGTGCTCTTGTCCAGTGTCACTTCCACGGTCAGCGGTTTGCCCTCGCGGATCAGGCCCAGCTTCACTTTAGCGCCAGGCTCCGTGGTGGCAATACGCGAACGTAATTCAGCGAAGCTGCTCAGCGGTTTATCGTTCAGGCTGACAATAACGTCACCGGATTTCACGCCCGCTTTCGCAGAGCCTGAGTTGGGCAGCACTTCGCTGACAAACGCCCCGCGCTGGACGTTGAGCTTAAAGGCTTTGGCGATATCGGCGCTCATCTCCATGCCTTTAATGCCCAGCAGCCCGCGCTTAACCTCGCCAAACTGTATCAGCTGTTGAGACAGGGTTTTCGCCATGTTACTCGGAATGGCAAAACCAATCCCGATGCTGCCGCCGCCTGGTGCGAGGATAGCGGTATTAATGCCGATCAGTTCGCCGTTCAGGTTAAGCAGCGCACCGCCGGAGTTGCCCCGGTTGATGGAGGCATCGGTCTGGATGAAATTTTCCAGCCCTTCGAGATTCAGGCCGCTGCGCCCCAGGGCAGAGACAATCCCGGAGGTGGCGGTCTGCCCTAAACCGAACGGATTACCGACCGCGACGGCAAAATCACCCACGCGCAGCTTATCGGAATCGGCGATGGCGATCTGGGTCAGGTTGCTGGGGTTTTGCACCTGTAGCAGGGCGATATCACTCTGATCGTCACCGCCGATCAGTTTGGCGTCAAACTCCCGGCCATCGTTCAGCTGAACGCTGATTTTATCAGCCTGGCTGATCACGTGGTTATTGGTCAGGATATAGCCTTTGGCCGCGTCGATAATCACGCCCGAACCAAGGCCTTCAAACGGCTGAGCCTGCTGATCCGGCGCCTCTTCGCCAAAATATTTCTTCAGCTCTTCGGGAATACGCTGGCTTTGGCGTGCCGTCCCTTCCACCTGAACGCTGACTACCGCAGGCAGGACTTTTTCAAGCATCGGCGCAAGGCTGGGAATGGCTTCTTGTCCTGGCACCTGCGAAGGTAGTGCCGCACTGGCGGGGAAGGACGCCGAGAGAGATAACCCGACACTTAACGCTAAGGCGCTCAACAGCTGGTTTTTTTTCTTCATCGATGCTGACTCTCGTATCCTGGAATGAAAAAGAACGGCCCCAAAAACATCTTGATGTTATTGAATTTTCAACCGCTGAACAATGAGGTGTTTGACTAAATAATAGCTGGGGACGGGAAGAAAGGACGGGCGCATAAGGTGCGCCCGTAAAATTTATTCAGGTTGTGCGATTAATCGCGTTTTACGCCACCGCGCAGCAGGCCGGACGCGCCGTCTGAATAGTCGCGTGGCATCTGAACCGGTGCCTGATCGTTACCGGCCTCAGAGTCCGCCAGACGATTGCGGAAGGGGTTGCTCTCCGCGGTCATTTCCGGCAGCAGGCTGCTGGAGCTTTTCGCCATGTGCTGGTAGAGCTGGCGATAATCTGTCGCCATGTTGTCCAGCAGCTCAGCGCTACGGGCAAAGTGGCTGACCAGCTCTTCGCGGTATTCTTCCAGTTCGGCTTTGTTCTTTTCCAGTTCGTATTGCAGTGACTGCTGCTGACGCAATTTGCGGTTACCGAAACGCATGGCCACAGCACCAATGATGATGCCGACGACTAAACCGATTAGCGCATATTCCCAGGTCATGAACTTCTCCCGTTGTCTTGTTGTTCCGTAGGGTGTTGGCTCGGCTCCTGCCTGTGCCTGATTATGCCACTATAACCGCTATTTCCGCAGAAGTGGAATCCTGACGTATCATCGCGTAGTGTAGAACGGCCTTTTTTTCATCAGCCACGGCCGCTGATGAGGTTTAACTAAAGGAATAACAATAACATCATGCAAAACCTGTCCCCATCATCGCGTTACCAACTCGCCCTGAGTGAGGGCACACACCAGCCGGATGATGTCCAGCGTGAAGCGGTAAACCGCCTGGACACGATTTACCAGGAGCTTCTGGCGAAACCCGCCGATGCGATGCAGAGCAGTGGGCTGAAGGCGGCATTCGGCCGTTTACTGGGCAAAAAAGAGCCCACAGTAAACGCACCGGTTCGTGGCTTATATATGTGGGGCGGCGTTGGGCGGGGTAAGACCTGGCTGATGGACATGTTCTACCAGAGCCTACCCGGCACGCGTAAGCAGCGTCTGCACTTTCACCGTTTTATGCTCCGGGTCCATGAAGAGCTGACGGCGCTCCAGGGCGAAACCGACCCGCTGGAAATCGTGGCGGACCGCTTCAAGGCGGAAACGGACGTACTCTGCTTCGACGAATTCTTTGTTTCCGATATTACGGACGCGATGCTGTTGGGGGGGCTGATGAAAGCGCTGTTTGCGCGTGGGATCACCCTGGTGGCGACCTCAAATATCCCGCCGGATGAGCTTTATCGCAACGGTCTCCAGCGGGCGCGTTTCCTGCCAGCCATAGATGCCATTAAGCAGTACTGCGACATCATGAATGTCGACGCTGGCGTCGACTATCGTTTGCGCACGCTGACGCAGGCGTACCTGTGGCTTTCACCGCTGAACGCCGACACAGCCAGCGAGATGGATAAACTCTGGCTGGCGCTGGCAGGGGCGCCGCGGGATAACGCACCAGCGCTGGAGATTAATCATCGTCCGTTGCCGACGCTTGGCGTAGAGAACCAGACGCTGGCCGTCTCGTTTGCAACGCTCTGCGTGGACGCCCGCAGCCAGCATGACTACATTGCGCTTTCGCGTCTGTTCCATACCGTTATGTTATGGGATGTGCCCGTCATGACCCCTCTCATGGAGAGCGAAGCGCGCCGCTTCATCGCGCTGGTGGACGAGTTTTATGAGCGCCACGTCAAGCTGGTAGTCAGTGCCGAGGTGCCTTTATATGAGATCTATCAGGGCGAGCGCCTGAAGTTTGAGTTCCAGCGCTGCCTGTCGCGCCTGCAAGAGATGCAGAGCGAAGAGTACCTTAAGCGTGAGCATATGCCATAAATGCTACCCTCTCCCCGTGGGAGAGGGGCTGTGGGTGAGGGCACCAGACCGCACAATACGCAACCCCGAAAAACCCATCCCAAATCACATTTAAGGGTCGATCTTTGACCTCAACTTCTCTATAATCTTGCGACCCCACGTTACGAGAAGGTTTTTTTCCCGAAACTTTCTATGTGTCGGCATGTGCTATTCGAAGGGGTAGGTTTGCCGGACTTTGTCGTGTGAACCTCAACTGACTAAACGTTTGGGTGTTCACCAACGTGTAACTTATTATTTGGGTAAGCTTTTAATGAAAACTTTTACAGCTAAACCAGAAACCGTACAGCGCGACTGGTATGTTGTTGACGCGACCGGTAAAACTCTGGGCCGTCTGGCTACTGAACTGGCTCGTCGCCTGCGCGGTAAGCATAAAGCGGAATATACTCCGCACGTTGATACCGGTGATTACATCATCGTTCTGAACGCTGACAAAGTTGCTGTTACCGGCAACAAGCGTACTGACAAAATGTACTACCACCACACCGGCCACATCGGTGGTATCAAAGAAGCGACCTTTGAAGAGATGATTGCCCGCCGTCCTGAGCGTGTGATTGAAATCGCGGTTAAAGGCATGCTGCCAAAAGGCCCGCTGGGTCGTGCTATGTTCCGTAAACTGAAAGTTTACGCAGGCAACGAGCACAACCACGCGGCACAGCAACCGCAAGTTCTTGACATCTAATCGGGATTATAGGCAATGGCTGAAAATCAATACTACGGCACTGGTCGCCGCAAAAGTTCCGCAGCTCGCGTTTTCATTAAACCGGGCAGTGGTAAAATCGTAATTAACCAGCGTTCTCTGGAACAATACTTCGGTCGCGAAACTGCCCGCATGGTAGTTCGCCAGCCGCTGGAACTGGTTGATATGGTAGAAAAACTGGATCTGTACATCACCGTTAAAGGTGGTGGTATCTCCGGTCAGGCAGGTGCGATCCGTCACGGTATCACCCGCGCGCTGATGGAGTACGACGAATCCCTGCGTTCTGAACTGCGTAAAGCTGGCTTCGTTACTCGTGACGCTCGTCAGGTTGAACGTAAGAAAGTGGGTCTGCGTAAAGCACGTCGTCGTCCACAGTTCTCCAAACGTTAATCTATTCTGCTTACGCAGAACGATTGGCGAAAAACCCGCTTCGGCGGGTTTTTTTATGGATAATGCGCAGGTTATCCACAGTAACATTTCATATATCTTCTCTTTTTCCACATTTCCGGCATCCCCTCACCACAAAGCCATCAAAATCTGGTAAACTATCATCCAATTTTATGCCCAAATATCGGTGAATACTCGATTTTTGTTCGATTCTTGAACAATGTGTTTTCTCTGGGATGGGCGATACATCATCTGGCTGGCCCCGTTGGGCTGGTAGCAGTAAAAATTCTGAATATACCTGGAGGTTTTCATGGCTGTCGCTGCCAACAAACGTTCGGTAATGACGCTGTTTTCTGGTCCTACTGACATTTATAGCCATCAGGTTCGTATCGTGCTGGCCGAGAAGGGTGTCAGTTTTGAGATCGAGCATGTGGAAAAGGATAACCCGCCTCAGGATCTGATCGATCTCAACCCGAGCCAAAGCGTACCGACGCTGGTGGATCGTGAGCTGACCCTGTGGGAATCCCGTATCATTATGGAATACCTGGATGAGCGTTTCCCGCATCCGCCGCTGATGCCTGTTTACCCTGTTGCGCGTGGTGAAAGCCGCCTGTACATGCAGCGTATCGAGAAAGACTGGTACTCGCTGATGAACGTTATCGTTAACGGTTCCTCTTCAGAAGCGGATGCTGCGCGTAAACAGCTGCGTGAAGAGCTGCTGGCGATTGCGCCGGTATTTGGTCAAAAACCTTTCTTCCTGAGCGATGAGTTCAGCCTGGTAGATTGCTACCTGGCACCGCTGCTGTGGCGCCTGCCAACCCTGGGCGTAGAATTCAGCGGTCCTGGCGCGAAAGAGCTGAAAGGCTACATGACTCGCGTATTCGAACGCGACTCTTTCCTGGCATCCTTAACTGAACCGGAGCGCGAAATGCGTCTCGGCCGAGGCTAATGACTGTGGAAATGTCACAACTTTCACCACGCCGTCCGTATCTGCTGCGCGCCTTCTATGAATGGCTGCTGGATAACCAGCTCACGCCGCACCTGGTTGTGGATGTGACGTTGCCGGGCGTGCAGGTTCCAATGGAATACGCACGCGACGGACAGATTGTACTGAATATTGCGCCACGTGCAGTGGGTAACCTGGAACTGGCGAACGACGAAGTGCGCTTTAATGCGCGTTTCGGCGGCGTGCCGCGGCAGGTTTCCGTTCCGCTGGCTGCGGTTCTGGCTATCTACGCCCGTGAAAACGGTGCAGGTACCATGTTCGAACCGGAAGCGGCTTATGATGAAGAGGTCGCCAGCCTGAACGATGATGGGACATCCGATGAACGTGAAAGCGACACGGTAATGTCTGTGATTGATGGCGATAAACCCGACCATCACGACGACAATGACCCTGATGACGATCCGCCTCCGCGCGGTGGTCGTCCGGCACTCCGTGTCGTCAAATAAACTTCATAAAGCACAATATTTTTTCCGAACCTGCACAACTGTGCAGGTTTTTTTATTTTCTGCATAAAATTACTCTCTAAAAAACTTGTGTCTTTGCAAAAGATATCGGTCTATTAATTGGCATGGGATTAATCTTGTTGGGTTATTTTCTGTAGGACAGTTAAATTTATCTTCAATAATGTTTTATTTTAATTTGATTGTATCCGATATCACCCTGTGAAAATATATATGTGCGTTAACAAAAACGGATTTTCTTTTAAGGACAAATTATGAATATCACTTTTAAAAAATTATTTTCATCTGCTGCTATTTGTGCAGCCCTCGCCATGTCAAATGCACACGCTGCTAATGATGTGACGTTGAAAGTTATTGGTAATATCGTTCCTGGTTCCTGCGTACCCTCACTGCCAAACGGTGGAGTGGTAGATTATGGCACAATGCCAGCTTCTACCATCAATCCAACTGGCACGGCGAATACACTGGTTCAGTTGGGGGCTAAAAGTATTACTCTCACTATTACCTGTGACAGCGATACCAGCGTTGGGGTGACTTCTACGGATAACCGCCATGATACTCGTGTGGGCCTGGGGAGCGCCGCTTATATTGAAAATGGGTTTTTCGATAATGTAAATGCTAACGCTTCAGGAAACGCCTATGGCTTGGGTAAAACGAGTGCGGGTGTGAATATTGGCTCCTATGTAATTGCAGCAGATCCCGTTAATACAACAACAGATGGTGTTGTCGCTGATCTCATTGCAGCCACAGGTACCGATACATCAAATTATACCTGGGTAAAATCCAGTACGGGTGCTTTTGCACCAGTTAACAGTGGCACAGGCCAGACACGTGTCTTTACGGCTGCTGCATCGGGAACCACCACACCAAAAGCTTTTAAAGTTATGAATATGCCGTTACGCATTACGACTGCGCTTCAGGACAACACTGTATTGGGTACAGGCGATACTATCACGCTTGACGGTAATGCCACGCTGAGCCTTGTTTATCTTTGATATTCGTTATTGCTAAATGCTGTAGAAAATAAATCGGGAAATGAAAATAATGGAATTTAAAAAAGTACTCTCGGCAGCAACCGTCGCCGTAGCCTTCGGTTTATCCGCTTTTGCTGCCCAGGCCGCTAACGATGTTACGCTGAAAGTTGTCGGTACGATTAACCCGGCTGCATGTACGCCGACCCTGCCTGATGGCGGCGTTGTAGATTATGGAACGGTACTGAACCAAAATATTGCACCGACCGGTGCGACAAACAAGCTGGTACAATTGGGGCAGAAAAGCATCACGCTTAATATCAGTTGCGAAAGCAACATGAGCGTTGCTTTTACCTCCACCGATAACCGCCTGGACAGTCGCGTTAACCTGTCTTCAACCGCGTTTATCGCAGGTAGCGGTACGGATAAATCAGACTTCAGCAACACCGCTGGTGCCTTTGGTCTGGGTAAAACCACCGCTGGCGTGAGCATTGGTGCTTACACCGTTGCCATCAATACTGAAGCGGTCACAGCGGATGGCGCGAATGTTGACACCCTGGTAACAGGGAGCATCACTGAAGGCCAGCGTTCCTGGGAGAAAGTTGCGCCAGGCCTGGGTTACCTCTGCTCGCTTAATGGCTGCACGGGCTACCAAAAAGCGAATACCGTAGCAACAGCCGGTACCACGCAGCCAAAAGCCTTCAAACAGCTTAGCGTGCCGTTGCTGGTTACCTCTGCAGTGCAGGATAACTCGGTATTAGGTACGACTGACGTAATTACGCTGGACGGTAACGCAACCATTAGTCTGGTATATCTCTAATAATTTAACGCTTAATTAACGTGGCAATGGTTAGAGTATTTAAAAGCCATTGTCACGCTTTTTTTGCATTAAAATAGCTTTCTCTGCCGCAAGAATAATAAAAATAATGCCGGTATGATTTTTATTTATTTATGTGAGTGGAAAGTCATGAAGAAAATTCTATATCTTGCGTTGTTGGCTGTAGCGACAAAGTGTTGTGCCACCGGTATGGTTCCAGAAACATCGGTTTTATTAGTCGATGCACAAAAAGGCGAAGCCAGTATGAATGTTAAAAATACGGATTCGCAACCTGCATTGCTTTATACAAACATTGTAGATTTACCTGATAGCGATAAATCTATTCGTTTAATCGTTTCTCAACCTGTAGTCCGTGTCGACGCCGGGGAAACACAGCGAATGCGTTTTCTGCTGCAAACCAGCAAACCCATGAAGTATGAAGAACTTAAACGCGTCACGTTCGAAGGCATTCCTCCAAAGGAGAAAGGAGAAGATAAAGTTGCGTTGACTATCCGCCAGGATCTTCCTGTTGTAATTCATCCTGCGGGTCTACCTGAGGAGACGCAGCCATGGAAATTTTTGACATGGAACAAAAAGGGTGATGGCCTGGTTATCAACAATCCCAGCGATTACGTTGTTCGTATAACGGCATCCTTTAAAACATTACCCTCAGGAAAAGCGGGTGTGCTGGATAAGACCTACATCCTTCCTCACACCTCGATAAAAACAACATTACCAAATTTCTCTGATAATAAAGTTGAATTCTATCCGGCGAGTCGTTACGGCTATAAAGGGGATCGCTTTACTACAGATTTGAAGTAAGCCTCTATAAGGACAGCAAAGGATATGCAGCAAAAAACGTTACTCGCCTGTCTCATTGGCCTGGTCTGTTCTGGCCAGGCGATGGCTCAGCAGATGGAGACTGCTGCCATTAATTTTGATCAGGAAACGCTTCGTTCACTGGGGATAAACCCGGACGTATCAAATTATTTCTCTCGCAAGACGAAGTATTTACCGGGTAGCGTTTCCGTCGCCCTGAAGGTGAATGGTGATAATAAAGGCAACGTTATTGCTCGTTTCGACAACAACGGCGATCTCTGTTTCGACAAACCTTTTATGGAGCAGGCAGGATTAAAAGTTCCCTCTGACTATGAGTCCGGCTGCTACGATTATACCGGTCATATCCCGAGCGCTATTGTGGAGGCTTCGCCTGCGCAAGAATCTCTAAGTCTGGTTGTAC
Organism: Enterobacter sp. CM29; assembly: GCF_013179605.1. Classification (NCBI taxonomy): domain Bacteria; kingdom Pseudomonadati; phylum Pseudomonadota; class Gammaproteobacteria; order Enterobacterales; family Enterobacteriaceae; genus Enterobacter; species Enterobacter sp. CM29. Next base: position 28,593 of record NZ_JABMCU010000014.1, read on the forward strand.
CGGCGGATCGGGTAGCAAACAGCGAATCGGATATCGGAGCTTATACTTCCGGTGGCACTGCTGCGCTGTTGAATTATTCTCTTCTCTCCTCGCGCAATGAGTTTGGTGACGGGCACTCTGACTATTCACAGGCCATGCTGGACGGTGGGGTCAATTTCGACGACTGGATCTTACGTACTCAGCAACTGCTGAGCCGGAGCGACGGAGAATTCGAGAGTAATAACTCGTCGACCTATTTGCAGCATACTTTTGTCCCCCTGAAAAGTACCCTGAGGGCGGGCGAGGTCAATATCAATAACTCCCTTCTTCAGGGAACGGGAATCTATGGTATCGAGCTTTCACCGGAGAGAGCCTTACAACAGGGCGGTAGCGGAGTGAGCGTGTCCGGTATCGCCAATACGCCTCAGGCCCGTATTGAAGTGCGTCAGCAAAATGTTCTGGTGTACAGCACACTGGTGCCGGTCGGGCCGTTTAATCTCACCGATGTGCCGGTACGTAACGGCGTTAGCGATCTGAACGTGACGGTAGTGGAAACCGATGGCAGCCAGCACAGCTATGTGGTGCCCGCAGCGCTGTATAACCAGAGCGCAGGGGCGCCTTCAGGATATCACTTCGCGCTGGGACGAGTGAGCGATAGCTATAGTGAAACGCCATGGGTAGCCAGCCTTTCTGGAGGCTGGAAACTAAGCGAACGGGTGAATGTCAACGCAGGCTCAATCGTAGGCGAAGATTACCAGGCTGTCGCCACCAGCCTTGATACAGTGCCGCTACCAGCCTGGCTTGTTTCACTCCAGGCGAACCAGTCCAACGATTCGAAAGATTCACTGAAAGGGCAGAGGTACACGCTATCGGCAACATGGAGTTCTGACCCCGCATTTGGCATGGGGGCTAACGCCTCTGTTACGCATAAATCGCAAGACTATCGCGAACTTTTTGAAGCACTGGATGATGATTTCGACAGCGGTAATAAAAATGAGTATTCCGCCGGGCTGACCTGGAGTGTGCCCTACTTAGGCACGCTTAGCACCAGCTACTACCAAACGCAGGGTTATGATAAGTCAGATGATTCCCGCTTCATCTCTGCGGGTTGGAACAAGTCATTCAAGTACGCCACGATTTCCATGAACTGGCAACATCAGTTGAGTGCAGATGAGGAGAATGAGGATGATGGCGATCTGTTCTACGTCAACCTCAGTATTCCTTTTGGTGCCAGCAATAGCGTTAGCCTGTACAGCCGTCATGATGACCATAAAACGCGGTATGGCGCCTCTGCGCTTGGCGTTGTAAGTGATACCACATCCTGGTCGCTGGGAGCTGAACACGATCAGGCCACGAATCGCGATAATGTAAACGGTGGGATAAGCAGCAACCTTCACTATACGCAGCTTGGCCTGAGCGCCAGTTCGGATAACGAGAATAGCCGCAGCTATTCAGGATCGCTACAGGGGGGCATCGCGGTTCATGGACAAGGCGTTACGTTCTCTCCATGGGCGATCCGCGACACGTTCGCGATCGCTGCTCTGGATAAACCCGTCTCCGGTGTGAGGATTGACACGCCCCAGGGGCCGGTATGGACCGACTTCCGTGGTCAGGCAGTGGTACCGTCAGTGGGAGCCTGGCGCCCAGCGCGGGTAGAAGTGGATACGGAAACATTGCCGAAAAATATGGATATCGGGAATGGAACCCGTGTCGTCACGCTTGGCAAAGGAGCGGTAGGGCATCTTGATTTTACTGCGTTAACCCAGCGACGTGCACTGGTGAACGTTACCCTGGCAAACGGTAAAAAGCTGCCGAAAGGGATCGCCCTTGAGGATTCGCACGGAAATTATCTTACGACCTCAGTGGATGACGGCGTGGTCTTTTTTAACGATGTTGAACCTGCTCAACAGGTGGTGGCAAAACTGGATAACGGCACCTGTGCATTTGGTCTGAAGCTTCCGAAAGAGGCAAATACCGATACATTCTATGAAACTGTCAATGAGGTGTGTAAATGAAGGCGCTTTTTTTAGCCGTGTGCGCAATGGCGTTTTCTCTGCATGCTATGGCTGACTGCCAGTTAGTATCAAGCCAGCAAAAACTCAGCTATGGCCGTATGAGTGCCGCAGAGCGCCAGGCGGAAGGGAACAGGTTGATTGAGATGCCGGAGAAACAGATTGTCCTGAACGTGATATGCGATGAACCGTCGCGTATTCGTCTCTTTCTGGGCAGTAACGTACCGAAAGGGCATGAATTTGGTTTTGGTGATAACGGCGTCATGCGCGTTACTGCCGCGCAGGCAACGGTGGACGATCGTACAGTCAATCTGGCGGCTATCCATGCCGGCGACCCGTGGGTTACCAATGGCGGCGTGAGAGAGATCGCGCCAGCGCTTAACGAAGGGATTGCGTTTATCAACGGTCAGGAGCTGCGGGGAAAAACGGCGTCTGTCACGCTTACCATCAAACCGCGCTTCAAAAGTAACCATATTACGGACAGAGAAGTGTGGCGCGGAAATTTACGCGTAAGGATGGATGTACAATGAAAAAGCGTATAGCGCTATTACTCTGCGGAATGTCTGCCGCTTCAGCGGTATGGGCAACTGATACGGTCAATATTGATGTGGATGTCACCGTTGATGCTGCCGCCTGTACACCGACGTTGAGCAATGGCGGTGTGGCAGATTTCGGCACGCGCTATGCGGGGTCGCTCTCCTCCAGCGCATTCACACAGCTTGGTACTCGCGATCTTACACTATCGGTGACGTGTGAATCTTCTACGGGAGTTGCGATTACCGCGCGTGATACCCGCGCCAGTTCCGTGGTCGTTGGCAAAGATAAGTCCGGGCAAGAAGGGGTAAAATTCCAGATAAATAACGGTGCCTATGTGCGTGATACGACCCGCCTGTTTGGTTTAGGATTGACCAGCGAGCAGAAGCCGATTGGCAGTTATGGGGTGCAAATTAACGCGGCAGGCGTGACGGCAGCCGACGAAAGTGCCGCTGTTCAGGTGGAGATCGCCGGGGCCGCGACCAAAAATGGTCCATGGACGCGCACGACGCTATTGCCCTTGCCGACCCAGCAGGACTTTTTCTATACGTTTGTGCAAAAAGGCACGGATATTCCGCAGCCGATCTCATCGGCGGTTGTTCCGCTACAGGTGAGTGCCGCTGTCGCCAACGGGCTTGGCAGCGGGCAAGAGATCAAGCTGGACGGCGAGGCGGTGATTACGCTGGTCTATTTATAATCTCTCTTCTGCAAAAGAATATCGAAAATAGACACGCCAGTTCACCGCTGGCGCCGCGCTTACCAGGTCTGCAAAGAGGCTGCGGTTTGTAGACCTGATAAAGCGTAAACAGGCTGATACGTCTCCGGATGAGATTTCCTGAAGCGATAATTACCGTTTAAAGGTTACCGCTTCCGGCTGCGTCAGATGCAGCGTTGTCTGGCTGGGTACCGTCTCGGCGATAACCCGCCCGTGACGAACCGAATAACGCGCAGGCGTCTGGCGACGAACCGCATCAAAGCCATTTTCGGCCGGTAAAACAACCAGGTTCGCAGAATTACCCACCTTCACGCCGTAGTCCTGCAGGTTGAGCGTTTTCGCGCTGTGGGTGGTGATCAGATTCAGCCCGTCGTTAATCTGCCCGTACCCCATCAGCTGGCAGACGTGTAAACCCATATGCAGCACCTGCAACATATTGGCGGTGCCCAGGGGATACCACGGATCGAAAACGTCATCATGCCCAAAGCAGACGTTGATCCCCGCCTCCAGCATCTCTTTCACGCGCGTTACGCCGCGGCGCTTAGGATAGGTGTCGAAACGGCCCTGAAGGTGGATGTTCACCAGCGGATTGGCGACGAAGTTGATGCCCGACATTTTCAGCAAACGAAACAGGCGGGACGCGTAGGCGCCATTATAGGAGTGCATCGCTGTGGTATGGCTGGCGGTAACGCGCGCGCCCATCCCGTCACGGTGCGCCAGCGCGGCGACGGTTTCCACGAAGCGCGACTGTTCATCATCGATTTCGTCGCAGTGTACGTCGATCAGCCTGTCGTACTTCTGCGCCAGTGCGAAGGTTTTGTGCAACGACTCCACACCATACTCGCGGGTAAATTCAAAGTGCGGAATTGCGCCAATGACGTCCGCCCCCATACGCACCGCCTCTTCCAGCAACGCTTCACCGTTGGGATAAGAAAGAATGCCCTCCTGGGGGAACGCCACGATTTGCAGATCGACCCACGGGGCGACCTCCTGCTTCACTTCCAGCATCGCTTTCAGCGCCGTCAGCGTGGGATCGGAGACGTCAACGTGAGTACGCACATGCTGAATGCCGTTGGCCATCTGCCATTTCAGCGTCTGCATTGCGCGGGTCTTAACATCTTCGTGGGTGAGCAGCGCCTTACGTTCAGCCCAGCGCTCAATCCCCTCGAATAAGGTACCAGACTGGTTCCAGCTCGGTTCACCAGCCGTTTGAGTGGTATCCAGATGGATATGCGGCTCAACGAAAGGGGGAATGACCAGCCCGCCTTCAGCATCAAGCACCTGGCCCGCAGGTGACGATGCCGCGTCCTGCGGTTCAATACGGCTAAAGCGCCCGTTTTCAATTGCGATCTGCCATAACCCCTCTTGCCCCTGTAAACGGGCCTGACGAATGGTGAGGGTATTATTCTGCATGGGGAGCCTCCGGGGCGGTAGCAAAGGTACGTCTGACTAAGGGGGTTAACAGAAGGTAGCTGAATACGCCACCGAGGACCGCATTCACCGGCACTATACCGGGAATAATATTCCCGGCAGCCACGCCGAGCGCGACCGAAAGAATGGCTACCCAGTTGACCGGCACAAAGGTAGCGCTATGGAAGCTGGCGTAGCGGCGGCGGTTGATCAGATAGTCGGCGATAATCACCCCACCGACGGGAGGGATCGCCGCCGACAGAAAGGTGAGCCAGCCGACAAAGTTATTGTACAGCCACAGCGCGCAGAGCGTGCCGATAATACCGTTAACCACCGACAGCGTGCGGCTGGAAAGGCCGGTCACGTTGGCAAAGCCCAGACCCGACGCATAGAGCGCGTTGTCGTTGGTTGTCCAGATGTTCAGGCCGAGAACGATAATGGCGGGCAGCAGTAGCCCCTGAGCGATCATCACGTCCGAGATATCCGCCTGTCCAACTGCCGCGGCGCCTGCCGCACCGAAGATAAACATCAGCGAGTTGCCAAGGAAAAACGCCACCATTGCCACCACCACGGCGCCTTTCGCGTTACGCCCAAAGCGGACGAAGTCGGCGGTCAGCGTTCCGGCGCTGATGAAGGAGCCGACGACCAGCGCCAGCGCGCCTGAAAAATTGAGCGGGGTCTGTGGCACCATCGCTTTTAAATGATCCAGCCCGCCCACGCCGTGCACCGCCAGCCAGACGGAGTAGCTACCGAGGATAACTATCGCGGGAACGGCGATGATCGAAAGAATCGTCAGCGCTGAGATACCAAAGAAGATGGTCATGGTCATCAACAGACCGGATACCGCGATCAGGATATTGACGTCGATGCCCGTGGCTTTACTCACCGGGATGGCAAACATCGCTACGCCGACGCCAAACCATCCTACCTGCGTACCGCCTAAAAGCATGGAGGGAAGCCAGGAACCTTTTATACCGAACGAGTAACGCGCAAGAAGATGGGTTGAGAGGCCGGTTTGTGCGCCAATGTAGCCAAGAAAAGCAGTGTAAATACCGAGGAGGAGATTGCCGAAGAGAACTGCGAGGAAGAAATCATTATAGGAAAGACCGGTACCGAGCGTACCTCCGGTCCACATACTGGCGGAAAAAAAGGTTAACCCTAACATCACAAAAGTGAGTGGAACCACGCCTTTCCGCGCCGCCAGAGGGACGGGGCCCTGGCTATAATTGTTATCTTGCGACACAACGCCTCCTTGAATTTTGGCCAAAAAATCCGCCGCATAATATACATTTTTTTCATGAAAGCAAACGTTTACGTCAGGATTTACGCTGCTTTTTTGCTTAAAAAGGTATCATTAACTTAAGGGCAGGCTACTGAAAACAGGCTCCCCAGCGTTCCGCTTTATGCTTCTGCCGGGGAGTCAGAGGGGCTTACACTTCCAGGAAGTTCATGATCCCGTCAGCCGCTTTACGGCCTTCGGCAATCGCCGTGACCACCAGGTCAGAGCCGCGAACGATGTCGCCACCGGCGAAGATTTTCGGGTTGCTGGTCTGGAACGCGTTGTCGCTGCCTTCCGGCGCAATTATGCGGCCCTGAGAGTCCAGCTCTACGCTGTGCTTCGCCAGCCACTCCATGCTGTGAGGACGGAAACCAAACGCCATCACCACGGCGTCAGCCGGGATCACGTGTTCAGAACCGGCCACGATCTCCGCGCGACGACGGCCTTTCGCATCCGGCGCGCCCATCTCCGTGCGCGCCATCTTCACGCCGCTCACTCTACCGTTGGCATTCACCTCAATACCCAGAGGCTGGATGTTGAACTGGAACTCCACGCCCTCTTCACGCGCGTTTTTCACTTCGCGCTTAGAGCCCGGCATGTTCTCTTCGTCACGACGGTAAGCACAGATGACGTGCGCCGCGTTCTGACGAATGGAGGTACGCACGCAGTCCATCGCGGTATCACCGCCGCCCAGCACCACCACGCGTTTGCCTTCCATGCTGACGAACGGCTCATCGGCGGTCTCGCCGTAGCCCATTAGCTGTTTGGTATTCGCAATCAGGAACGGCAGCGCGTCGTACACGCCTGGCGCATCTTCGTTCTCCAGACCACCGCGCATGGACTGATAAGTGCCTACGCCCAGGAACACGGCGTCGTAATCTTTCAGCAGGTCGTCGAGCTGCACGTCGCGGCCCACTTCGGTGTTGAGTTTGAACTCAATGCCCATGCCGGTGAAGATTTCGCGGCGGCGGGTCATCACCTCTTTCTCCAGCTTGAAGGCCGGGATACCGAAGGTCAGCAGGCCGCCAATCTCCGGGTGGCGATCAAAGACCACCGCCTTCACGCCGTTACGGGTCAGCACGTCCGCACAGGCCAGGCCTGCCGGGCCCGCGCCGATAATCGCCACGCGCTTGTCGGTTTGACGCACGCCGGTCATATCCGGACGCCAGCCCATTTCGAACGCTTTATCGTTGATATAGCGTTCGATGTTGCCGATGGTCACCGCGCCAAACTCGTCGTTCAGCGTACAGGAGCCTTCACACAGACGATCCTGAGGGCACACGCGGCCGCACACTTCCGGCAGGGTGTTGGTCTGATGAGACAGCTCGGCGGCTTCAAAAATACGCCCTTCGTTGGCCAGCTTCAGCCAGTTCGGGATGTAGTTATGGACCGGACACTTCCATTCGCAGTAAGGGTTACCGCAGGACAGGCAGCGGTCTGCCTGTGCTTTGGCCTGGCCTTCTGAAAACGGCTCGTAGATTTCAACAAATTCAATTTTACGGATCTTCAGCGGTTTCTTTGGCGGATCAACACGCTGAAGGTCGATAAACTGGTAAACGTTCTGGCTCATCTGAATTCCTTACTGCGCCTGCACGCGCAGCTCTGCTGCGCTACGACTACGGTGACCCAACAGGGCTTTAACATCGCTGGACTTCGGCTTAACCAGCGCAAATTTCGCAGAGAACGCCGGCCAGTTGGCCAGGATCTCTTCGCCGCGCGAAGAACCGGTATGCTGCACGTGTTCGGTAATTAAGCCGCGCAGGTGTTCTTCGTGGATGGCCAGCGTATCAACGTCCAGCACTTCCACCAGTTCCGGGTTCACGCGTTTGCGGAACTCACCGTCTTCATCCAGGACGTAGGCAAAACCGCCCGTCATGCCCGCGCCAAAGTTCACGCCGGTTTTACCCAGGACGCACACAATTCCGCCCGTCATGTATTCACAGCCGTTATCGCCGATGCCTTCCACCACGGTGATGGCACCGGAGTTACGCACCGCAAAACGCTCGCCCGCACGGCCCGCGGCAAACAGACGACCGCCGGTTGCACCGTACAGACAGGTATTGCCGATGATGCTTGCTTCATGGCTGCGGAAGGCTGAACCAACCGGAGGACGCACCGCCAGCAGACCGCCCGCCATGCCTTTTCCGACGTAGTCGTTGGCATCACCGGTCAGGTATAACTCAACGCCGCCCGCGTTCCACACACCGAAGCTCTGACCCGCGGTACCGCTGAAGTGCGCGGTAATCGGATCCGACGCCAGGCCCTGGTCACCGTGCGTTTGCGCGATGTAACCGGAGAGGGATGCACCCACGGAACGATCGGTGTTGCGGATATCAAACCAGAACGTTTTGCTCTGCTTCTCATCCACGTACGGCTTCGCCTGTTGCAGCAGCTGCGCGTTCAGCACGCCGTTGTCGAACGGCGGGTTGTTCTCGGTGCAGTAAACCGCTTTGCCAGGATGCGGCTGAGCGGTTTCCAGCAGCTTAGACAGCTCCAGCTTCTGCTGCTTGGCCGTGAAGCCCTCAAGCTCTTTCAGCAGGTCGGTACGGCCAATCAGATCCACCAGACGCTTCACGCCCAGCTGCGCCATCAGCTCGCGGGTTTCACGGGCGATGAAGTCAAAGTAGTTAGTCACTTTGAACGGGAGGCCGTGATAGTGATTCTTACGCAGCTTTTCATCCTGGGTAGCAACGCCCGTTGCGCAGTTGTTCAGGTGGCAAATACGCAGGTATTTACAGCCGAGCGCAACCATCGGGCCGGTACCGAAGCCGAAGCTTTCCGCACCCAGAATCGCCGCTTTGATGATGTCGAGGCCGGTTTTCAGCCCGCCGTCTACCTGCAAACGGATTTTGTGACGCAGGCCGTTGGCGACCAGCGCCTGCTGGGTTTCCACCAGACCAAGCTCCCACGGACAACCCGCGTATTTTACGGAGGAGAGCGGGCTTGCGCCGGTGCCGCCGTCGTAGCCGGCGATGGTGATCAAATCCGCATAGGCTTTCGCCACGCCGGTGGCGATGGTGCCAACGCCCGGCTCGGAAACCAGCTTCACGGAGATCATCGCTTTCGGGTTGACCTGTTTCAGGTCGAAAATCAGCTGCGCCAGATCCTCGATAGAGTAAATATCGTGGTGCGGCGGCGGGGAGATCAGCGTCACGCCCGGCACCGAGTAGCGAAGCTTAGCGATGTACGGGGTGACTTTATCACCCGGCAGCTGACCGCCTTCACCCGGTTTTGCCCCCTGCGCGACCTTAATCTGGATGACGTCGGCGTTAACCAGGTACGCAGGCGTTACGCCGAAACGGCCGGACGCCACCTGCTTGATACGGGACACTTTATTGGTGCCGTAACGGGCAGGATCTTCACCGCCTTCGCCGGAGTTGGAGTTGCCGCCGATGCTGTTCATGGCTTCCGCCAGCGCTTCGTGGGCTTCCGGGCTCAGCGCGCCGATGGACATCGCCGCGGTATCGAAACGTTTGAACAGCTCAGATGCGGGTTCAACCTCGTCAATGCTGACCGCTTCCTCACCCGGATTGAGGGCAATGAGATCGCGCAGCGTCGCCGCCGGACGGTTGTTCACCAGATCAGCATACTGCTGATAATCGCTGTACTCGCCGCTTTGCACCGCCTGTTGCAGTGTGCGCACCACGTCCGGGTTATAAGCGTGATACTCACCCCCGTGAACGTATTTCAGCAGACCGCCCTGTTCCAGCGGCTTACGTGCCAGCCAGGCGCGTTTCGACAGGTTCACCAGATCCTGCTGGAAGTCAGCAAAGCCTGCGCCACCGATACGGCTGATCACGCCCTGGAAGCAGAGGTTGGCAACGTCGTCATGCAGACCGACCGCTTCAAACAGCTTCGAGCAGCGGTAAGAGGCGATGGTCGAGATGCCCATTTTGGACATGATCTTGTACAGACCTTTATTGATGCCGTTACGGTAGTTCAGCATCACAGCACGGTAGTCTTTATCGATCGCGCGGGTATCCACCAGGCGGGCCAGTGTTTCGTAGGCCAGATACGGGTAGATCGCCGTGGCGCCAAAGCCTAACAGCACCGCAAAGTGGTGCGGGTCGCGCGCGCTCGCAGTTTCAACGATGATGTTGGCATCGCAGCGCAGGCTCTTGTCCACCAGACGCGTCTGGATAGCCCCCACCGCCATGGGTGCAGGTACCGGCAGACGGTTTTTCGCGATGTTGCGGTCAGACAGCACCAGCAGAACGGTGCCGTTACGCACCATCTGCTCGGCTTTGTCGCACAGCGCGTTCACCGTCTCTTCGAGGCTCGTTTCGGTCACGTCGAAGGTGATATCGAGCGTGTCGGCGCGATAGTGCTCCTCGGTCATGGTGGTGAGCTGTTTGAAATCGGAGTACAGCAGGATCGGTGATTTAAAGGTCAGACGGTGCGCCTGGCCTTCGGCTTCACAGAATACGTTCATCTCACGGCCGATGCTGGTGGCCAGCGACATGACGTGGGCTTCGCGCAGCGGATCGATTGGCGGGTTGGTGACCTGCGCAAACTGCTGACGGAAATAGTCGTAAATAATGCGTGGCTGGCTGGAGAGCACAGCAAACGGGGTATCGTCACCCATTGAGCCGACCGCTTCCTGGCCGTTTTCGCCGAGCACGCGAATAACCGAGTCCAGCTCTTCCGCGCTGTAGTTAAACTGCTTCTGGAAGCTCGCGAGGGTGTCATCGTCCAGCTCGCGGCTACCCACTTCTTCGTCTGACAGATCTTCAAACGGCACCAGACGACGCACGTTTTTCTCCATCCACTCTTTGTACGGATGGCGGCTCTTCAGATCGTTGTCGGTTTCAGCAGAGTGCAGAATACGCCCACCGCGGGTGTCGATCACCATCAGCTCACCCGGTCCGACGCGGCCTTTCTCGACCACTTCGTCTGGCTGGTAATCCCAGATACCCACTTCAGAGGCACAGGTGATGAGCTTGTCTTTGGTAATGACATAGCGCGCCGGACGCAGACCGTTACGGTCCAGGTTACAGGCGGCAAAACGTCCGTCGGACATAACGATGCCTGCCGGGCCATCCCACGGCTCCATGTGCATGGAGTTAAAGTCAAAGAACGCGCGCAGCTCAGGGTCCATATCCGGGTTGTTCTGCCAGGCCGGCGGTACAAGCAGACGCATGGCGCGCACGATATCCATCCCGCCCGCCAGCAGCAGTTCCAGCATGTTATCCATTGAGCTGGAGTCCGAGCCGGTTTCGTTC
>NZ_JABMCU010000140.1:0-11877 GCF_013179605.1 Enterobacter sp. CM29
TTAGCCGGATTGCTCCCCTTTATCTGGCTCTTTTGGGCAGCCAGCCAGGGACAGTTCAGTGCCGATCCGGCTAAAGATATTCAGCATTTTACGGGTCGGATGGCTCTGAAATTTTTGCTGGCGACCTTGCTCGTCTCACCGCTTGCGCGCTACGCTAAACAGCCATTGCTAATACGTACCCGTCGGCTTTTGGGGCTATGGTGTTTTGCCTGGGCGACGCTGCATCTCACCAGTTACGCCCTGCTGGAACTGGGCATTAACAACCTGGCACTCCTTGGCAGCGAACTGGTTACGCGTCCTTATTTGACGCTGGGTATCGTAAGCTGGCTGGTTTTACTGGCGCTGACGCTGACATCCACGCAGTACGCGCAGCGAAAAATGGGACGGCGCTGGCAACTGCTGCACAACTTCGTCTATCTTGTCGCGATCCTTGCGCCCATCCATTACCTGTGGTCGGTGAAGATATTATCTCCTCAGCCGGTCATCTACACCCTGCTGGCATTGGCCCTTTTAGCATGGCGTTACAAGAAGTTCCGCCAGTGGGTACGATAGTCCACGAAACTGTGCGTTTTCCCGCAGATTATTTATCAGCCGCGAATCTTTTTCGGATAGCGGTTGATAATCTTCCCTGATAAGACCAGTATTTAGCTGCCAAATGCTACGAAATCGTTATAATGTGCGACTTCGGTTTTCAGGACAGGGGTTTTTGGCCTCTGAAAGGGTGACAATTGCGTGTTGACGGTATATGTTGTTTTTTACCCGAAAATCGCAGGAGATAGCGGCACAATGGCTGACAAATTCCAAATTTTAGTATTGAACGGACCGAACCTGAACATGCTCGGCACCCGTGAGCCAGAGAAGTACGGCACGCTGACATTGAGCGAAATTGTTAACCGTCTGGGTACGGAAGCAGCCTCGCTGAATGTGGATTTGGACCATTTTCAGTCAAACGCGGAGTACGCAATCATCGACCGTATTCATCAGGCTAAAGACACTGTGGACTATATCCTGATCAATCCGGCCGCGTTTACGCACACCAGTGTTGCTATACGCGACGCACTGCTCGCGGTGAGTATCCCGTTTATCGAGATCCATCTGAGTAACGTGCACGCCCGAGAGCCGTTCCGCCACCATTCCTACTTGTCAGATATCGCCGCTGGCGTGATATGTGGGCTGGGTGCAGACGGCTATTCATACGCTTTACAGACAGCGGTAAAACGCTTGTCACAATCACACTAAACAAGAGTACGGAACCCACTCATGGATATTCGTAAGATTAAAAAACTGATCGAGCTGGTTGAAGAATCAGGCATCTCCGAACTGGAAATTTCTGAAGGCGAAGAGTCTGTACGCATCAGCCGTGCAGCCCCAGCCGCTAGCTTCCCGGTAATGCAGCAAGCTTATGCTGCGCCAGTGCAGCAGCCTGCGCTCTCCGCAGCCGTTGCACCAGCAGCAGAAGCCGCACCTGCAGCAGCTGCAGAAATCAGTGGTCACATCGTACGTTCCCCAATGGTTGGTACTTTCTACCGCACCCCGAGCCCGGACGCGAAAGCGTTCATCGAAGTGGGTCAGAAAGTCAACGTAGGCGATACCCTGTGCATCGTTGAAGCCATGAAAATGATGAACCAGATCGAAGCAGACAAATCAGGTACTGTGAAAGCGATTCTGGTCGAAAGTGGTCAGCCGGTAGAATTTGACGAGCCGCTGGTCGTCATCGAGTAACGAGGCGAACATGCTGGATAAAATTGTTATCGCCAACCGTGGCGAGATTGCACTGCGTATTCTTCGTGCCTGTAAAGAACTGGGCATCAAGACCGTGGCCGTGCACTCAAGCGCGGATCGCGATTTAAAACACGTATTGCTGGCGGATGAGACGGTCTGTATCGGTCCGGCTCCGTCCGTAAAAAGCTATCTGAACATCCCGGCGATCATCAGCGCCGCCGAAATCACTGGCGCGGTCGCGATTCACCCGGGTTATGGTTTCCTCTCTGAGAACGCCAACTTTGCTGAGCAGGTTGAACGCTCTGGCTTTATCTTCATTGGCCCGAAAGCCGACACCATTCGCCTGATGGGTGACAAAGTGTCTGCCATCACCGCGATGAAAAAAGCCGGCGTGCCAACCGTACCGGGCTCTGACGGCCCGCTGACCGACGATATGGATGCTAACCGCGCCCATGCTAAACGCATTGGCTACCCGGTTATCATCAAGGCGTCTGGCGGCGGCGGCGGTCGCGGTATGCGCGTTGTACGCAGCGATGCTGAACTGGCGCAGTCCATCTCCATGACCAAAGCGGAAGCGAAAGCGGCTTTCAGCAATGACATGGTGTACATGGAAAAATACCTGGAAAACCCACGCCACATCGAAATTCAGGTGCTGGCTGACGGTCAGGGCAACGCGATCTATCTGGCTGAACGTGACTGCTCCATGCAGCGTCGTCACCAGAAAGTCGTCGAAGAAGCGCCAGCGCCGGGCATTACGCCGGAACTGCGTCGCTACATCGGTGAGCGTTGCGCCAAAGCGTGTGTCGATATCGGCTATCGCGGGGCGGGTACCTTTGAGTTCCTGTTCGAAAACGGCGAGTTCTACTTCATTGAGATGAACACCCGTATTCAGGTTGAACACCCGGTTACCGAAATGATCACCGGCGTTGACCTGATCAAAGAACAGCTGCGTATCGCAGCTGGTCAGCCGCTGTCCATCAAACAGGAAGAAGTTGTGGTTAAAGGCCATGCGGTAGAGTGCCGTATCAACGCCGAAGACCCGAACACCTTCCTGCCAAGCCCGGGTAAAATCACGCGTTTCCACGCGCCGGGTGGCTTTGGTGTGCGCTGGGAGTCCCATATTTACGCCGGTTACACCGTACCGCCGTATTATGACTCAATGATCGGTAAGCTGATCTGCTACGGCGAAAACCGTGACGTGGCCATTGCCCGCATGAAGAACGCCCTTCAGGAGCTGATCATCGACGGGATCAAAACCAACGTAGATCTCCAGATGCGCATCATGAGCGACGAGCACTTCCAGAATGGTGGTACTAACATCCACTACCTGGAGAAAAAACTCGGTCTGAACGAGAAGTAAGAGACCAGTGTTGTTAAAAGGCCGGATTATCCGGCCTTTTTTATTTCTGGGGATCGCAAAGCCCCATCATGTACAATCCCCGCTTTCTTCATCCACAAGGGACAAAAAATGGACAAACGTTTTGTTCAGGCCCATAAAGAAGCGCGCTGGGCGCTGTGGCTGACCCTTCTCTATCTCGCTGCATGGTTAGTAACTGCTTACTTACCTGATTCAGCGATTGGCATTACCGGCCTCCCGCACTGGTTTGAAATGGCCTGCCTGCTGCTGCCGCTGGTGTTTATTGTGCTGTGCTGGGCGATGGTGAAATTCATCTATCGCGATATCTCCCTGGAGGACGATGATGCAGCTTGAAGTCATTCTGCCGCTTGTCGCTTACCTGTTCCTGGTGTTTGGCCTGTCGGTTTATGCGATGCGTAAACGTTCGACCGGCACCTTTCTGAACGAGTATTTCCTCGGGAGCCGCTCAATGGGTGGCGTCGTGCTGGCCATGACGCTGACCGCTACTTACATCAGCGCCAGCTCGTTTATCGGTGGCCCGGGCGCCGCTTATAAGTACGGACTGGGCTGGGTACTGCTGGCCATGATCCAGCTGCCTGCCATCTGGCTCTCTCTGGGCATACTGGGTAAAAAGTTTGCCATTCTGGCCCGTCGCTACAATGCCGTGACGCTGAACGATATGCTGTTTGCCCGCTATCAGAGTCGCTTGCTGGTATGGCTGGCAAGCCTGAGTCTGCTGGTGGCGTTTATTGGTGCGATGACGGTGCAGTTTATCGGCGGCGCACGTCTGCTGGAAACGGCAGCCGGGATCCCCTACGAGACGGGTCTGGTCATTTTCGGTGTGAGTATCGCGCTGTACACCGCGTTTGGCGGGTTCCGTGCCAGCGTTCTGAACGACACGATGCAGGGAATGGTGATGCTCATTGGCACTCTCGTTCTGCTGGTGGGTATCGTGCATGCCGCAGGGGGCCTGAGCCATGCGGTTGAAACCCTGGAAGCGATCGATCCGAAACTGGTCTCGCCGCAGGGGGCGGATGACATCCTCTCTCCAACCTTTATGACCTCGTTCTGGGTGCTGGTGTGCTTTGGCGTGATTGGCCTGCCGCATACCGCCGTGCGCTGCATCTCATATAAAGACAGCAAAGCGGTACACCGCGGGATTATTATCGGGACAATTGTGGTGGCAATCCTGATGTTTGGTATGCACCTGGCGGGCGCGCTGGGACGCGCGGTGATCCCTGACCTTACCGTACCGGATCTGGTCATTCCAACCCTGATGGTGAAAGTACTTCCGCCGTTTGCCGCCGGAATTTTCCTCGCCGCACCCATGGCGGCCATTATGTCGACCATCAACGCTCAGTTGCTGCAAAGTTCCGCTACGATCATTAAAGATCTCTATCTGAATTTGCGCCCTGAACAGGTCGAAAATGAGCGACGCCTCAAGCGCATGTCGGCGGTGATTACCCTGGTGCTGGGGGCGTTGCTGCTGCTGGCCGCGTGGCGTCCACCGGAGATGATCATCTGGTTGAACCTGCTCGCCTTTGGCGGGCTGGAAGCCGTTTTCCTGTGGCCGCTGGTGCTGGGGCTGTACTGGGAACGCGCGAATGCCGCGGGTGCATTAAGCGGCATGATTGTCGGGGGCGTCCTGTATGCCGTTCTCGCCACGTTGAAAATTCAGTATCTTGGCTTTCACCCGATCGTGCCTTCGTTACTGTTAAGTTTACTGGCGTTTGTGGTGGGTAACCGTTTTGGCCGTCCCGTTCCACCCGCCACCCTGATTTCTACTGATAAATAAAGAGTTTTGCCATGCCGTGGATCCAATTGAAACTGAACACAACCGGCGCGAACGCCGAAGAACTGAGTGATGCGCTGATGGAGGCCGGTTCGGTCTCTATCACGTTCCAGGACACGCATGACACGCCGGTCTTTGAGCCGCTACCAGGCGAAACGCGCCTGTGGGGTGATACGGACGTTATCGGCCTGTTCGATGCAGAAACCGACATGAAAGAGGTCGTGGCGATTCTGGAAAACCATCCGCTGCTGGGCGCGGGTTTCGCGCATAAAATCGAACAGCTGGAAGACAAAGACTGGGAACGCGAGTGGATGGACAACTTCCATCCGATGCAGTTTGGTCAGCGTCTGTGGATCTGCCCAAGCTGGCGCGACGTTCCCGATGAAAATGCGGTCAACGTAATGCTGGATCCGGGTCTGGCGTTCGGCACCGGTACCCACCCGACAACCTCCCTGTGCCTGCAATGGCTGGATGGCCTGGATCTGGAAGGCAAAACCGTGATCGACTTCGGTTGCGGATCCGGGATCCTCGCTATCGCGGCGCTGAAACTGGGCGCGGCAAAAGCCATCGGGATCGACATCGATCCGCAGGCGATTCAGGCCAGCCGTGATAACGCCGAGCGTAATGGCGTTTCCGATCGCCTTGAACTGTATCTGCCCGATGCACAGCCAGAGGCCATGAAAGCCGATGTGGTGGTCGCGAATATCCTGGCTGGCCCGTTACGCGAGCTGGCGCCGTTAATCAGCGTGCTGCCGGTTGAAGGCGGTCTGCTGGGCCTGTCCGGTATCCTTGCCAGCCAGGCAGACAGCGTCTGTGAAGCCTACGCCGATCTCTTTGCGCTCGACCCGGTTGTCGAGAAAGAAGAGTGGTGTCGCATCACCGGTCGTAAAAAATAAGCCTTTGGCGTGGTCGTCTGACCACGCCTTTTCCCTTCGGCTTTTTCTCCCCCCTTCATCCTTTCTTCGATAAAATAACCGCACAAATCATAATGTTAATCATTGATTTGGATAATAAAATTCACAGGAAGAATACGATGAAACACATTTCAGGCAAGGCAGCGCTGCTGGCGCTGAGCGTGATTTCGGCTTCAACTTACGCCTCACACTGGAGCTATCAAGGAGAAGGCGCACCGGAACACTGGGGCGCACTGGACGAGGCGTACAAGACGTGTAAAAGCGGGATGTATCAGTCGCCGGTTAACATTGATAATACGGTCAAAGCTCACATCTCTCCGCTGGAAACGCACTATATCGACGGCCCGGTCACCCTGACAAACAACGGCCATACTATCCAGGCGAGTGAAAATGCCGATACACGCGACAGCATCACGCTTGATAAACAGACCTGGACATTACAGCAGTTCCATTTCCATGCGCCATCCGAAAACACGGTGCACGGTAAAAAATACGCAATGGAAATGCATCTGGTCCATAAAAACGCTGACGGCGAACTGACGGTCGTTGCCGTTATGTTCGATCAGGGCGCGGCAAACGCTGCACTGGATAAACTCTGGGGCGTGATGCCAGGGCAGGTTGACCAGAACGTTACAATTAAGCCAACCCTCAATATGAATAAATTACTGCCTGCGGATAAAACCTACTGGCGTTTTAGCGGCTCCCTGACCACACCACCGTGCTCAGAAGGGGTGACATGGTTGGTGCTCAAGCATCCGCTGACCGTCTCTGCTGAACAGCTGCAAAAATTCACTCACACTATGCACCACGAAAACAGCCGCCCGGTTCAGCCGCTTCATGGCCGTCTGGTTGTTGAATAAGCCGATTTTTTGCGCTGATATCCTGTGCTGAAATGCGACGCAGATCGCAAAGAAGCGCCATAATCTGCTGCATATCGCAGCAGATTATCCCGGCCAATTGATTCATTTATTCAGAAATGATGAGAAGTTACGGGAAATTGTAAGCGCCCACAAAATGTTCATTTCTTCATAACACAATGATTTAAATAGCGAATAATCTTATCCGAAAAGAATGACTGGCGATTCCTTGATCTACAACAGAGGATTGTTCAAAGTTTGGCCTTTCATCTCGTGCAAAAAATGCGTAATATACGCCGCCTTGCAGTCACAGTATGGTCATTTCTTAACTCATGCGCATCGGACACCACCAGCTTAGAAATCGCCTGATCGCAGCCCCAATGGCAGGTATTACCGACCGGCCGTTCAGGACGCTGTGCTACGAGATGGGAGCAGGATTAACCGTTTCCGAGATGATGTCGTCTAACCCGCAGGTTTGGGAAAGCGACAAGTCCCGCCTTCGGATGGTGCACGTGGATGAGCCAGGTATCCGCAC
Source organism: Enterobacter sp. CM29 (assembly GCF_013179605.1). NCBI lineage: Bacteria > Pseudomonadati > Pseudomonadota > Gammaproteobacteria > Enterobacterales > Enterobacteriaceae > Enterobacter > Enterobacter sp. CM29. The sequence goes on from NZ_JABMCU010000140.1 coordinate 7,178, forward strand.
CGTGCAAATTGCCGGAAGCGTGCCTGAAGAGATGGCAGATGCCGCGCGTATTAACGTGGAAAGTGGCGCCCAGATTATTGATATCAATATGGGTTGCCCGGCCAAAAAGGTGAATCGCAAGCTTGCAGGTTCAGCCCTTCTGCAATACCCCGACCAGGTGAAGTCAATCCTGACGGCGGTTGTCAGCGCAGTGGACGTTCCTGTTACGTTGAAGATTCGCACGGGTTGGTCGCCGGAACACCGTAACTGTGTAGAGATTGCCCAACTGGCCGAAGACTGTGGCATTCAGGCCCTGACCATTCATGGACGCACTCGCGCCTGTTTGTTCAACGGTGAAGCTGAATACGACAGCATTCGGGCAGTTAAGCAGAAAGTTTCCATTCCGATTATCGCGAATGGCGACATAACTGACCCGCTTAAAGCCAGAGCTGTGCTCGACTATACGGGAGCTGATGCTCTGATGATAGGACGTGCCGCTCAGGGAAGACCCTGGATCTTTCGGGAAATCCAGCATTATCTGGACACTGGGGAGCTGCTTGCCCCGCTGCCTCTGGCAGAGGTTAAGCGCTTGCTTTGTTCGCATGTTCGGGAACTGCATGACCACTACGGCCAGGCAAAAGGGTACCGAATTGCGCGTAAACACGTATCCTGGTATCTCCAGGAGCACGCTCCAAATGACCAGTTTCGGCGCACATTCAACGCCATTGAGGATGCCAGCGAACAGCTGGAGGCGTTGGAGGCATACTTCGAAAATCTTGCGTAATGAAATAAAGAGCTGACAGAACTATGTTCGAACAACGCGTAAATTCTGACGTACTGACCGTTTCTACCGTTAACTCTCAGGATCAGGTGACTCAAAAGCCCCTGCGTGACTCGGTTAAACAGGCACTGAAGAACTATTTTGCTCAACTGAACGGTCAGGATGTTAATGACCTGTATGAGCTGGTACTGGCTGAAGTTGAACAGCCACTGTTGGACATGGTGATGCAATACACCCGTGGTAATCAAACCCGCGCTGCCCTGATGATGGGCATCAACCGTGGTACCCTGCGTAAGAAATTGAAAAAATACGGCATGAACTGATACTAATCAGTTAAATGCTTGTTTAAAAAGGCGCTCTTCGGCATGGGGAAGCGCCTTTTTTATTGCCCGGATGAGCGACCGTCAACGCTTTGTAAACCTTCTCCTTCCCCACTTTTCAACGCCCGCTTTTCGTGTATATTTCCACCACCTTACAGGCTCTCTTTTCGCGGAATGACACATGATTCGTAAATACTGGTGGCTGGTCGTTTTTGCTGTCTCTGTTTTCATTTTCGATGCGCTGCTGATGCAGTGGATTGAACTGATGAGCACCGAAACCGATAAATGTCGCAATATGAATTCCGTGAACCCGCTAAAACTGGTCAACTGCTCAGAGCTGGACTAGCCTCTTCCATCCTGTACCCCTCTGTTATCACCCAATAAAAACAGGGGCTTAAATCACTTTTCGTCATTTCCTGACGATGATAATGTCTGTGCCCTTTCCAACCGCTCTTGCTTAACGTCTCACAACGAGTGAACAGACCATGCTGGTTAGCCAATACAACCAAATCCTCGTCGTCATCTCCTTTATTGTCGCCATTCTTGCCGCCTATACCGCGCTGAATATGGCTGCGCGCGTTGCCGGAAGCCAGGGCGTCGCTGCACGCGTCTGGCTGGCAGGTGGCGGAGTTTCGATGGGGATTGGCGTGTGGGCGATGCATTTCATCGGTATGCTGGCGATGGATCTTTCCATGAGCATGAGTTACAACGCGACCCTGACCGTGCTTTCGATGATTATCGCCATCAGCTCGTCAATGTTCGCCCTGTGGCTCGTTAGCGGCGAGCAGCTACATTTGCGCCGACTGCTGCCTGGCGCCGTCGTGATGGGTGCAGGCATAGTTACCATGCACTACACCGGTATGGCTGCCCTGGAGGTCACTCCGGGTATTGTCTGGGATAAAACGTGGATGGCTATCTCTGTGGGCATAGCCCTTGCCGCTTCACTGGCCGCTCTTTGGCTGACGTTCCGTTTACGTCAGGAAGCTGCAAGAATGGCGTTGATGCGGCTGGGGGCGGCGGTCACCATGGGCATCGCTATCGCTGGCATGCATTACGCCGGCATGGAAGCAGCACAATTTCCAATGTCGACGATGGTCCACCATCATGGTATTAACGGGAGCTGGCTGGCGATACTGGTTAGCGTGGTCGCGCTCGCTATTCTGGGGATTACGCTGCTGGTGTCGATGTTCGATGCCCGCCTTCAGGCTCGTACCTCGCTGCTGGCCTCATCACTGGCAGAAGCTAACCGTGAACTCGCACAGCTGGCGTTGCATGATACGCTGACGCGCTTACCCAATCGTATTCTGCTTGAGGATCGCCTCGATCAGGCCATCAGCAAGGCCGATCGCGAAGGAAGCCCTTTCGCGCTGATGTTTATGGATCTTGATGGCTTTAAAACCGTCAACGATGCCTATGGTCATGATGTCGGTGACAATCTTCTGGTTGCGGTGACTCAGCGTTTGCTGTTGCAGTTGAAAGGTCAGTACACGCTGGCGCGTATCGGTGGGGATGAATTCGTCCTGCTGGCAGAAACCACTACCCCGGATGATGCTGCCTCACTGGCAAATTCACTGGTACGCGTCATTGATAGCCCGTTCCATCTCGATCCTTACGAACTGATGGTCACCCTGAGCATTGGCATTGCGCTCTATCCACACGATGGCAAAACCGATCGTGAACTGATGTTTAACGCTGATGCTGCGATGTACCACACGAAACATATGGGTCGTAACGGTTATCACTTCTTTCAGCCGTCAATGAATACGCTGGCGCAGACGCATCTTCAGCTGATGAATGATCTGTGGCAGGCCATCGACCGTAATGAGTTACGTCTGCTTTATCAACCTAAATTCCACGCCCCTGCCGGGCCGGTCATCGGATTCGAAGCGCTGTTACGCTGGCAGCATCCCAAACAGGGATTACTGCCCCCCGACCTGTTTCTACCGCTTGCAGAGAAAACCGGGCTGATTATTCCAATTGGAAACTGGGTAATCGACGAGGCCTGCCGCCAGCTGCGAGAATGGCACCTTCAGGGCCACACGGACTGGTCAATGGCGGTGAATCTTTCTACGTTGCAGTTCGAACAGCCGTCGCTGGTTAAAACGGTTCTCGATTGTCTGACGCGCCATAGCGTACCGCCCGGCATGTTGATCCTGGAGGTGACCGAAACCACGGCGATGAGCAATCCGGACGAAAGCGTTCGTGTCCTGACAGCGCTGACGGATGCGGGCGTAAAAGCCTCGATAGACGATTTTGGTACAGGTTATTCAAGCCTTCTTTATCTTAAGCGACTCCCTGCCTGCGAGTTGAAAATCGATCGTGCTTTTGTAAAAGAGTTAAGTGGAGAGAGTGAAGATGCGACGATCGTCTCGGCGATTATCGCCCTGGCAAAAACGCTGAATCTGAAGGTCGTGGCAGAAGGGGTCGAAACCGCAGCGCAGCAGACCTTTCTGACAGAACTGGGATGCAATACGCTACAGGGTTATCTGCTGGGCAAACCGATTACCGCGCAGGCTATTATGGAACAGTGCCAGCACGGGGAGATGTCTCCATCCCGTATGCAATCAAGAGGCTGTATCGTAGAACACTGGCGCCACTCGAGTGATATTTAGTGTCGCAAGAATATTATCCACCAGCGCCGGCGCCTGTTTGTACAGATTAAAACTGTTGCTATCCATTAACCAGTTTTTAATGACTCCGCTAAAAAATGCGTGAAAAACAATCAGCGCCAGTTCAATATTAGTTTGGGAAGAAATAATGCTACGCGCAACGCATTGTCTCAACGTCCTGCGAAGATAAGTATCGTTTAAACCGATCCGCTTGCGTATTTCACATTCTGAAATCACATCGTCATGAAATTCACACTTATGATACAGAATTTGTAAAAGAGCATACTGACGTGGCTCGCTCGCAATATATTGCAGCGCGACAATAAACTGTTCACGAAGCATTAACAAAGGGTCATCTTTTTCAGAAAGTATTAACCTGTCACGAATCATTTCACGCAGCGGCAATTGCTGTTCCCAGATGGCGTTAAATATTTCCGCTTTACTCGAAAAATGCCAGTAAACCGCCCCGCGAGTAAGTTGAGCAGCATCGGCGATGTCGGTAAGCGTGGTATTAGCCACGCCACGTGTCGCGAATAGCCCGATAGCGGCTTCAATCAGCTGCTGCCGGGTCTTTTGAGCCTCTTCTTTCTTTTTACGCGCCATAGCCTGCTACTCATTACTTATACGGTTGATACGACATCAAACGTTATTAAAGGGTCGTGTAAGTCAAAGTATTCACCATAACCCGTTTTAGTTTTGCACAAAAAAAGTCAATTCATTTAATTTATAATTCATACGAATAAATTGAGCGAATCAAATTCATTAAATAAATAGTTTGTATTTACTCATAAGTATTCCGTTGATTATCCTGACAGAAGCCGGATTTCGAATACACTGGTTCAGAATCTGATTTTGCTTTTTATTGCCTCCATCAGCACTTATAAATTAAAAAACCTTGAATACCCTCATTATTATACGCAGCTACATTTCTTTTTTTGCCTCACACCCTTTCACCGACTTATGGCATATATCGGTTCAAGGGTAGTTTAAGGAACAGTAATGACGAATCAC
>NZ_JABMCU010000141.1:0-11869 GCF_013179605.1 Enterobacter sp. CM29
CGCCTTACCTTCTTTATACGTCACGTCAGGATGAATTTTCCGGAATATCGATCGTCATTGGCGACTCCGCGTTATCCACCCAGTCCGGAATGCTGGTTCAGGCGCGGGATTTGCCTGAGGTCCCTGCCCGCACCGCCACGCTGAAAAATATTCCTCTGACCGTTAACGTCTATGCGCAAGCCTGGAAGACCGATGAACTGCTCTACGCCGTGTTCTTCGGCCTGGTCTGCGGTATTGCGGCAGGTCTGCTGAATTTCTATATTCTCACTATCCGTCTGAATCCCGGGAAAGAGATCCTTACGGCCATCAAGCACGACCAGTTCTACGTGGTCTATCAGCCCGTCGTGGATGCGCAGTCGCTCAGAATGACCGGGCTGGAAGTCCTGATGCGCTGGAAGCACCCGGTGATGGGCGAAATTCCACCGGATGCCTTTATTAACTTCGCTGAAGCGCAGAAGCTGATTGTCCCGCTGACGCTGCATCTTTTTGACCTGATTATCCGCGATGCCCCTGTCCTGCAAACGGTGCTCCCGCCTGGTGCCAAGTTTGGGATCAACATCGCGCCCGGTCATCTGCATGCGGAAAGCTTTAAGGAGGATATGCGCGCGTTTGCCGCTGCCCTTCCGCCCGATCACTTCCAGATTGTGCTGGAAATAACCGAGCGCGACATGATCAACCACCGCGAGGCAAATCAGCTGTTTGAATGGCTGCACAATGAAGGTTTTGAAATCGCCATCGATGATTTTGGCACCGGCCACAGCGCGCTGATCTATCTGGAACGCTTCACGATGGATTACCTGAAAATTGACCGTGGCTTCGTGAATGCCATCGGGACTGAAACCGTTACCTCGCCAGTGCTTGACGCGGTGCTGACGCTGGCAGAACGCCTGAATATGTTAACCGTCGCCGAGGGTGTTGAAACGCCCGAGCAGGCGGCGTGGCTGCGCGAGCATGGCGTGAACTATCTTCAGGGCTACTGGATCGGCCGACCAATGCCGCTGGAGCAGTTCAGGACGTGGCAACCCGACATCACGCTCGGGGAATAATTTCACAATCACGGCGCTGTCCCTTATTATTCTCCTCAACCGAGCCTGCCTGTGAACAAAGGGATCCGCCGCACTATGATTATGCGCGTTGTATTGATGCTGTTGGCGCTGGTGAGCCTGTCGAGCCAGGCGCAGACCATCAAAGAGAGCACGGCCTTTGCCGTCATTGGCGAGCCGAAGTATGCGGTCAACTTTACTCACTACGATTATGTGAACCCCGCCGCCCCGAAAGGCGGGAACGTGACGCTTTCCGCGACCGGAACGTTTGACAACTTTAACCGCTTCGCCCTGCGCGGCGTGGCGGCAGCGCGTACCGAATCCCTCTATGACACGCTGTTCGTCACCTCCGACGACGAGCCCGGCAGCTATTATCCCCTGGTCGCTGAGAACGTGCGTTACGCCGATGATTTTAGCTGGGCAGAAATCGCGATTAATCCGCGGGCGCGTTTTCACGACGGTACGCCGGTTAGCGCCCGCGATGTGGCGTTCACCTTTCATAAATTTATGACCGAAGGCGTGCCGCAGTTTCGTCTGGTGTACAAGGGCACCACGGTGAAAGCCATCGCCCCGCTGACCGTGCGAATCGAACTCCCTGAGCCAAACAAAGAGAATATGCTGAGCCTGTTCTCCCTGCCCGTCATGCCCGAATCATTCTGGAAAAACCATAAGCTGAGCGATCCCCTCTCTTCCCCGCCGCTGGCCGGAGGACCGTATCGCATTACCGACTGGCGAATGGGCCAGTACGTGATCTATTCCCGCGTGAAAGATTACTGGGCAGCCACGCTGCCGGTAAACCGGGGCCGCTGGAACTTCGATACAATCCGCTACGACTACTACCTGGATGATAACGTGGCCTTCGAGGCGTTTAAGGCAGGCGCATTTGATTTACGTGTCGAGAACAGCGCCAAAAACTGGGCGACCCGGTATATCGGAAAAAATTTCGCGAAAGGCTATATCGTTAAAGACGAACATAAAAACGAATCCGCGCAGGACACGCGCTGGCTGGCGTTTAATATTCAGCGCCCGGTTTTTTCCGATCGTCGGGTGCGTGAAGCTATTACCCTGGCGTTTGATTTCGAATGGATGAACAAAGCGCTGTTTTACGGAGCCTACAGCCGGGCGAACAGCTATTTCCAGAATACTGAATATGCCGCCCGTGATTATCCCCACGCGGACGAGCTGGTTTTGCTGGCGCCAATGAAAGCGGAGCTCCCGCCGGAAGTGTTCACCCGCCTATTTGAACCGCCACAATCCGACGGAAACGGGTTCGACCGGGACAACCTGCTGAAAGCCAGCAAACTGCTGGATGACGCTGGCTGGGTGTTGAAAAATCGGCTACGAGTAAATGTTAAAACTGGTAAGCCGCTCAGCTTCGAACTGCTGATTGCCTCCGGCGCAAACGATCAGTGGGTGCTGCCGTTTAAGAAGAACCTTGCCCGTCTTGGGGTGACCATGAATATCCGCCAGGTCGATATTGCCCAGCTGACCAACCGCAAGCGCAGTCGCGATTACGACATGATGCAAACCCTGTGGGCTGCCCAGCCGTGGCCGAGTTCAGACCTGCAAATCTCCTGGGCATCGGGGTATATCGACTCCTCCTACAACGCTCCGGGGGTAAAGAGTCCGGTGATTGATGCGCTGATCGCGAAAATCGTTGCCGCTCAGGGCGATAAAGAGAAACTTCTGCCGCTCGGGCGCGCGCTTGACCGGGTGTTAACCTGGAACTATTACATGCTGCCGATGTGGTACATGGGTGAAGATCGCGTGGCCCGCTGGGACAAATTCTCCCTGCCCGCCGTTCGCCCGGTTTATACGCTTGGTTTTGATACGTGGTGGTATGACGTGAATAAAGCCGCAAAACTGCCCGCAGCGCGGCGTTGAGGAGTGACGATGGGCGCTTATCTTATCCGCAGGCTGCTGCTGGTTATCCCGACGCTATGGGCCATCATTACCATTAACTTTTTTATCGTGCAGATTGCCCCCGGCGGCCCGGTGGACCAGGCGATTGCGGCCATAGAATTTGGTCACGCTGGCGGCATGCCGGGCGGCGGCGGTGAAGGAATGGGGGCCAGCCATGCCCGGACGGGCGTGGGCAATATCAGCGAAAGCCACTACCGGGGCGGTCGGGGACTGGATCCGGAGGTGATCGCCGAGATCACCCATCGCTATGGTTTTGACAAGCCGCTGCACGAGCGTTATTTCAGGATGCTCTGGGATTATGTCCGTTTCGATTTTGGCGACAGCCTGTTTCGCAGCGCCTCGGTGCTAACCCTGATCAAGCAAAGCCTGCCGGTTTCCATCACGCTCGGACTGTGGGGGACGCTGATTATTTATCTGGTCTCCATTCCGCTGGGGATCCGCAAAGCGGTCTACAACGGTAGCCGTTTTGATATCTGGAGCAGCACGTTCATTATCATCGGCTACGCTATCCCGGCGTTTCTGTTTGCCGTGCTGCTGATTGTCTTTTTCGCTGGCGGCAGTTATTTCGACCTCTTCCCGCTGCGCGGGCTGGTCTCTGCGGATTTCAGCACGTTGCCGTGGTATCAGAAAATAACCGATTACTTCTGGCACATCACGCTTCCGGTGCTGGCGACGGTTATCGGCGGTTTTGCGGCGCTTACGATGCTGACCAAAAACGCCTTTCTTGATGAGATCCGCAAACAGTACGTCGTCACCGCGCGCGCCAAAGGCGTCGGTGAAAAGCAGATTATGTGGAAGCACGTTTTTCGTAACGCCATGCTGCTGGTGATTGCCGGTTTTCCCGCCACGTTCATCAGTATGTTTTTTACCGGCTCTCTGCTGATAGAAGTGATGTTCTCTCTCAACGGTTTAGGGCTGCTCGGCTATGAGGCCACCGTCTCCCGTGATTACCCGGTGATGTTTGGCACACTGTACATTTTCACCCTGATCGGCCTGCTGCTGAATATCATCAGCGATATCAGCTATACGCTGGTCGATCCCCGTATCGATTTTGAGGGCCGCTGATGTTGCGTTTAAGCCCCGTCAATCAGGCCCGCTGGGCGCGCTTTCGCCACAACCGTCGCGGCTACTGGTCGCTATGGATCTTCGCCGTCCTGTTTGCCTTAAGTCTGTGTTCCGAACTGATTGCCAACGATAAACCCCTGCTGGTGCATTTCAAAGATCGCTGGTACGTGCCGGTGCTTACTACCTATAGCGAAAGCGATTTTGGCGGTCCGTTTGCGACGCCAGCCGAGTATCAGGATCCCTGGTTACGTGAACAGATCGCGCAGCACGGCTGGGCGCTTTGGGCACCGATTCGTTTTGGCGCGAACAGTATTAACTACGCCACGTCCACCCCCTTCCCTTCCCCGCCTTCCTCGCAGAACTGGCTGGGAACGGACGCCAACGGCGGCGATGTGCTGGCGCGCATCCTCTATGGCACCCGCATCTCGCTCCTGTTTGGGCTGCTTCTGACGCTCTTTAGCAGCGTGATGGGCGTCGTGGCGGGCGCCATGCAGGGCTATTACGGTGGAAAAATCGATTTGTGGGGGCAGCGCGTAATTGAAGTCTGGTCCGGTATGCCGACGCTGTTTCTGATTATCCTGCTGTCCAGCGTAGTACAGCCTGGCTTCTGGTGGCTGTTAGGCATCACCGTCCTGTTCGGCTGGATGGCACTGGTCGGCGTGGTGCGCGCGGAGTTTCTGCGCACGCGAAATTACGATTATATTCGCGCCGCGCAGGCATTAGGCGTGAGCGATCGCGCAATTATCTTCCGTCACATGCTTCCCAATGCGGTGGTGGCGACCCTCACCTTCCTGCCGTTTATTTTGTGTAGCTCCATTACCACCCTGACGTCGCTTGATTTTCTTGGTTTCGGTTTGCCGCTGGGCTCACCGTCTCTTGGCGAACTGCTGTTGCAGGGCAAAAACAACCTCCAGGCCCCCTGGCTGGGCATCGCCGCATTCCTCTCCGTGGCTGTGCTGCTTTCCCTGCTGATTTTTATTGGCGAAGCCGTGCGCGATGCCTTCGATCCCAACAAGGCGGTATGACATGACCCGGCCTCTTCTGAGCATAGAAAATCTGTCGATTGCGTTTTCAAAACAGGGCGAATCTCGCCCGGTGGTGACGGATTTATCGTTGCAGATCCAGCGCGGAGAGACGCTGGCGCTGGTCGGGGAATCCGGCTCCGGTAAGAGCGTTTCGGCACTGTCGGTGCTGCGCCTGCTCCCTTCCCCGCCGGTCAGCTATCCGCACGGGGATATTCTGTTCCATGGACAATCCCTGCTGAACGCTGATGAGCAAACCCTGCGCGGCATTCGTGGCAATAAGATTGCCATGATTTTTCAGGAGCCGATGGTGTCGCTCAATCCATTGCATACGCTGGAAAAACAGCTCTATGAAGTGCTGTCACTTCATCGGGGAATGCGTAAAGAGGCAGCGCGGGGGGAAATTCTGGACTGCCTTGAACGCACCGGCATTCGTAATGCGGCGAAACGGCTGAACGATTTCCCGCATCAGCTTTCCGGCGGCGAGCGCCAGCGCGTGATGATCGCGATGGCGCTGCTGACGCGCCCCGAACTGTTGATTGCGGATGAACCCACCACCGCGCTGGACGTCACGGTGCAGGCGCAAATTCTGCAACTGCTGCGTGAACTGCGCGACGAGCTGAACATGAGCCTGCTGTTTATTACGCATAACCTGGGCATCGTGAAAAAGCTCGCTGACGCGGTGGCCGTGATGCAAAACGGCCGCTGCGTCGAACAGAACAGGGCAACTGCCCTGCTGAGCGCGCCTCAGCACCCGTATACACAGCGCCTGCTCGATAGCGAACCCTCTGGCGACCCGATTCCGCTTAACGCTGACAGCGCACCGTTGCTGAAGGTTGAGGACCTGTCGGTGTCATTCCCGATCCGCAAAGGCATTTTGCGTCGCGTGGTCGATCACAATCATGTTCTGAAAAACATGAGCTTCTCTCTGCGTCCGGGCGAGTCGCTTGGGCTTGTGGGCGAATCCGGTTCGGGCAAAAGCACCACCGGCCTGGCGCTGCTGCGCCTGATCGCCTCGCAGGGAAGCATTCTCTTTGACGGCATGCCGCTGCAAAACCTGAGCCGCCGGCAAATGCTGCCCGTCCGCCCGCGGATGCAGGTGGTCTTTCAGGATCCGAACTCTTCGCTGAACCCGCGGCTGAGCGTATTGCAGATTATTGAAGAGGGCCTGCGCGTTCATCAGCCCGCGCTGACGGCACAACAGCGTGAAATCGACGTGAAGCGGGTGATGGCGGAAGTGGGTTTAGATCCCGAGACCCGGCACCGGTATCCGGCTGAGTTTTCCGGCGGACAGCGCCAGCGTATAGCGATTGCCCGCGCGTTGATCCTGAAACCGGAGCTGATCGTGCTGGACGAGCCTACCTCTTCACTGGACCGCACCGTGCAGGCGCAAATTCTGGCGCTGCTGAAGGGGCTACAGGAAAAGCATCGGCTGGCCTATATCTTTATCAGCCACGATTTACAGGTGGTGCGTGCGCTTTGCCATCAGGTGGTGGTATTGCGGCAGGGAGAAGTCGTTGAGCAGGGAGAGTGCCAGCGCGTATTCACTGCGCCTGCGCAGGATTACACGCGCCAGCTATTGTCCGCTGACTAGCACTCAGAAAGGATATTGACCGGAGAACGGTTCGGCAATGGCCACGCCGAAGTTTTTCAGACGGCAGGTCGCAGCAAATTCATCCTGGCTGTTAACAAACAGGCACGGCTCACCTTCGCATTCCAGCACGGAGCTGTCTACTTCGATGTCCGTCAGCGCCTGGCTGAGACGTTCCATAACCGGCCACGCATTTTCATCGCTCGGGCTAAGCAGCTTGAGCGCCACCAGACAATTATCCTCCCCGGCAACGCTTTGCGGAATCGGTTCAACTTTCGAACCTGCAAAACCCGTCGACCAGCGATAGCTCTGGGGCAAGCGATGGACAATGGAGAGTTGTAATGTATTCACGTTCAGATCCCCGGAAGCAAATTTACTTCACAATTTATTTACATTTATAGTAACACATCATCGCCAACCTGCACTGTTTAGCGGATTTTATAGGCGTTGCAGGCTCGCGTCGGCGCTATATGTACCCGTTTCTGCGATCTAACTCAACCTTTTTAAATACAATGATGTGACTTTTTACATAAATAGATTTTACATAAAAGAAACAAACACCGGGTAAACGAACCGAGGGTTGGTTGATATGGGTCAACAAAAAGGCCCGTTTCGGGCCTTAAGTGCTCATTTATGCGCCGTCTTACGGGGCCGGCTGGCGTAAAGATAGAAGAGGATGGAGCAAGTCGCGCAGAGGGCAATCGCCCACAGCATCGGCCAGGCAGTATTAAACGTCGCCATTGAGAGCAGCGCCCCGACAATCGCGCCAATCCCGAAACGGAACGTCCCTGCCAGCGACGAGGCGGTGCCCGCCATATGCGGGAATTCGTCGAGGATCACCGCCATCGCGTTGGATGAGACCATCGAGACGCAGCCAACAAACGCCGCCACGCCCACCACCAGCGCCCAAAAACCTACGCCCAACAATGCGCTCAATACCAGCCAGATAGCCATCACGAACTGGATCCACAGCCCGGCGCGGAACATATTCAGCGCCCCGACCCGCCGGACAAAGCGGCTGTTGATAATGGTCATCACAAACAGGAACACGATATTCAGCGCGAAGTAGTAACCAAAGTGCTGGGGTGACACATGGTTCAGTTCGATGTACACAAACGGCCCCGCGCTCAGGAACGAAAACATCCCGGCAAAGCTAAAGCCGCTGGCCAGCATATAGCTCAGCACGCGCTTATGGCGAAACAGCGAGGCAAAGTTGCCAAGCGTGGTGCGGACGTGAAACTTCTGACGGCGCTCGACCGGCAGCGTTTCATCGATAAAGACGAAGATCATCACCGAGGCCAGCAGCGCGGCAATCGCCAGGATCCAGAAAATCGCATGCCAGCTGAACCACACCAGCACCGCCCCGCCCACCATGGGGGCGACCAGCGGCGCAATGGTTGTGACCAGCATGACGAACGACATCATGCGTGAGAACTCTTCCTTCGGGTAGATGTCGCGCATCAGCGCGTTAATCACCACGCTTGCCGCAGCCGCAGCCAGGCCATGGAAGAAACGCATCACGATCAGCTGATCGATACTCTGCGCCAGCGCGCAGGCCACCGCCGCCGCGGCAAATATCAACGTCCCGCCCAGAATAACGGGTTTGCGCCCCAGGCTGTCTGCCATTGGGCCATAAAAGAGCTGGCCGAGCGCAAAACCAAGAATGTAGGTGCTGAGCGTCATCTGTGCGCTGCCTGCCGGTACGCCAAACTGCGCGGAAATCACCGGCAGCGCGGGCAGATACATATCGATAGACAGCGGCATCAGCATGGCCAACAGGCCAAGGATAAATACGATTTTAAACGACGAGTGTGGCCTGGTGGTCACAGGGTTCTCCTGAATTTAGCGTGAAAGCAGCCCGACGCTGGCAATCTCTTCTTCCGTCAGCGGGCGATATTCCCCTGGCGCCAGGTCTGGATCGAGTTCAATCGCGCCGATACGTTCACGATGCAGCCCCACAACGTGGTTGCCCACGGCGGCAAACATCCGTTTCACCTGGTGGTAACGGCCTTCACTGATGGTCAGACGGACGTCCGTTGGGGTAATGACTTCCAGCACCGCCGGTTTGGTCAGATCTTTTTCATTATGCAGCTGAACGCCTTTCGCGAATTGCTCTGCCGTGTCATCCGAGACCGGCGACTCAAGTGTCACCCGATAGGTTTTCTCACAGTGATGGCGCGGGGAGGTGATGCGGTGCGACCACTGACCGTCATCGGTCATCAGCACCAGGCCGGTGGTATCAATATCCAGTCGCCCTGCCGCATGCAGCTTGTGCGCCACAGGTTCGTCGAGGAAGTAGAGCACCGTCGGGTGATCCGGATCGTCCGTTGAACAGACGTAACCTTCCGGTTTGTTGAGCATGAAGTAGCGCGGGCCATTCTGCTGGGTCAGCGGGTTGCCGTCATACTCCACCTGGTGGTCAGGCTGGAGTTTAATAGCGCTGTCTTTCACAATGTCGCCGTCCACGGTTACGCGGCTGGCGCGAATTTCACGCCCGGCAATAGCGCGGCTTACGCCGAGTTGCTGAGCGATAAACTTATCAAGTCGCATGAAATCTTTTTAGCCTTAATGGTGCTGGAAGTCGGACTACGCGTCCGAAAAAGAAGCAGTCAGAAACAGTTCAGTATAATGGTCTGGTTGCGCCACTCAAGGGAAAAAGTTTCGTGGCATACTATATGCGAGTTAACTGAATAGAGAAGCCATGACGTTCACACTACGCCCCTATCAGCAAGAAGCCGTTGATGCCACCCTCGCCTGGTTTCGCAAGCACCGGGAACCCGCCGCCATCGTGCTCCCGACCGGAGCCGGTAAAAGCCTGGTGATTGCCGAACTGGCGCGCCTGGCTCGCGGGCGCGTGCTGGTGCTGGCGCACGTAAAAGAGCTAGTGGCGCAAAACCACGCCAAATATTGCGCGCTCGGCCTGGAGGCCGATATTTTTGCCGCCGGGCTGAAGCGCAAAGAGAGCCACGGGAAAGTGGTGTTTGGCAGCGTACAGTCCGTTGCGCGCAACCTGGACCTGTTTCGCAGCGAGTTTTCCCTGCTGATTGTCGATGAGTGTCACCGCATCAGCGATGACGACGACAGCCAGTATCAGCAAATCCTCACTCATCTGAGAGAGGTGAACCCTCACTTACGCCTGCTTGGCCTGACCGCCACGCCATTTCGTCTGGGCAAGGGCTGGATTTATCAGTTTCATTATCACGGCATGGTGCGTGGCGATGAAAAGGCCCTGTTCCGCGACTGTATCTATGAGCTTCCGCTGCGCTACATGATCAAGCATGGCTATCTGACGCCACCGGAGCGGCTGGATATGCCGGTCGTGCAGTACGATTTCAGCCGCTTACAGGCGCAGAGCAATGGGCTGTTCAGCGAGGCGGATCTTAACCATGAGCTGAAAAAACAGAAGCGGATCACGCCGCATATCATCAGCCAGATTGAAGAGTTTGCGCAAACGCGCAAAGGGGTGATGATTTTTGCTGCTACCGTCGAACACGCGCGTGAAATCACGGGGCTTCTGCCCACCAACGACGCGGCGTTAATTACCGGTGAAACCCCCGGGCCGGAGCGCGACAGCCTGATTGAGGCTTTCAAAGCCCAGCAGTTCCGCTACCTGGTGAATGTCTCCGTATTAACCACCGGGTTTGACGCACCGCACGTTGACCTGATTGCGATTCTTCGCCCGACCGAATCCGTCAGCCTGTATCAGCAGATTGTCGGCCGTGGCCTGCGCCTGGCACCGGGCAAAACCGACTGTCTGATCCTCGATTATGCCGGTAATCCGCACGATCTCTACTCCCCGGAAGTGGGCACGCCAAAAGGCAAGAGCGACAACGTGCCGGTACAGGTGTTTTGTCCGGCCTGCGGGTTTGCCAACACTTTCTGGGGCAAAACTACCGCCGACGGCACGCTGATCGAACATTTTGGCCGCCGCTGTCAGGGCTGGTTTGAAGACGATGAAGGCCATCGCGAACAGTGTGATTTCCGCTTCCGCTTCAAAAACTGCCCGCAGTGCAACGCCGAGAACGATATCGCTGCCCGCCGCTGTCGGGAGTGTGACACGGTGTTGGTCGACCCGGATGACATGCTGAAAGCGGCGCTGAAACTGAAAGATGCGCTGGTGCTGCGCTGTTCCGGCATGGTCTTACAGCCCGGTGCGGATGAAAAAGGCGAGTGGCTAAAGATTACCTATTACGACGAGGACGGCGCAGACGTCAGCGAGCGGTTCAGGGTCCAGACGCCCGCCCAGCGCACCGCGTTCGAACAGCTCTTTATCCGCCCGCATACCCGCACGCCCGGCGTGCCGCTGCGCTGGATAACCGTTGCCGATATCGTGCGCCAGCAGGCGCTGCTGCGCCATCCTGATTTTGTTGTCGCCCGTAAAAAAGGGCAGTTCTGGCAGGTGCGTGAGAAGGTCTTTGACTATGAAGGACGCTTTCGCCGGGCAAACGAATTGCGCGGTTAACGGGACTTTTCGTTGATGCGCGAGCCATTTGAGTATAAAATGCCGCCCGCTTCACATCCGTGAGGCAGAACACTCACCTGCTGCTGGGTCGCCTGTAGCAGGGTTTTAAATACAGAGAGAAATCAATGTTCACTATCGAAGCAGAAGTACGTAACGTGCAGGGTAAGGGTGCGAGCCGCCGCCTGCGTAACGCTAACAAGTTCCCGGCTATCGTTTACGGTGGCGAAGCTGCTCCAGTTGCAATCGAACTGGATCACGACAAAGTGTGGAACATGCAGAACAAAGCTGAATTCTACAGCGAAGTTCTGACCATCGTTGTTGGCGGTAAAGAAGAAAAAGTGAAAGTTCAGGCTGTTCAGCGTCACCCGTTCAAGCCAAAACTGTCTCACATCGACTTCGTTCGCGCGTAATCGCAAACCTGTCGAGAAAAACCCCGCTTCTGCGGGGTTTTTTTATGGCCGCTACTTACCGCCTGAGGTGCGACGCTGGAGCTGATCGCGCAGATTCGGCGGCGTGCCTTTAATGGTCAGCGTGTCGGTCGCCGGATCCCAGAAGATACGTTCCCCGAGCAGCATGGCATCAAAGTTAATGGTTAACCCACCGCCGCTACCGGCAAATTTCGTCAGCTGACGCAGCGTACTGCGATCCGCCGGGAAGCTCTCTTCCAGCTCATAGCCTTTTTCCGCGGTAAATTCCTGGAAGCTGACTTCGCTGACGCCCGCCAGCTCTTTGGACAGCGACTCCAGCTCAATCTCTTCCCCGG
>NZ_JABMCU010000142.1:0-11847 GCF_013179605.1 Enterobacter sp. CM29
AGATGGGTATTGCCGTAGAAGCCATAGAGCTGACCCAGATTCGGCGCTTTATAGGCCGTGCCATAAGAGGCTATGAAGCGGTAACCGTCAACGAACTCCCAGGCTGCGCTACTTTGCCAGGTACCATGGCGACCAAACTGAGAGTTGTCATCGCTGCGGGCCGCCGCCTCCAGAGTGAAATCTCCAAACTGCTGCAACCCAGTCAGGTAGACGCCAGTGTTACGCAGGTCATAGGCGTTGGTTACGTAGTTGGTACCCGGCTCGGTGCTCTGTTTCTGCCAGTCAACGCCCGCGCCGATGTTGCCATGTCCCACGTCAACTGAGTTGGTCCACTGAACATTGTACTGTTTGATTTCATCCAGGGTTGCTGTGGAGTCATAGCGTCCAAGGTGCGGATCGTAATTGTAGTCTTTGCTGTGACTGTAGCTGGAGAGCAACTGTGAATGGAAAACATCCCGGTTAAACCGCAATCCGGCATCCCAGGTCTGGCTATAGAGTTGGCGGGTATCAACCAGCACATCAGGGGTAAATGAACTGTAATAGCCGTCATAGGCGGTACGGTTGCTGTAACCATAGCCGCGAACGAAACCACTCCATTGCTCAGAGAAAGCATGCTCCAGTGCGCCGTAGAGCGTTTTATTCATAAAGCCGTCGCGATCGGTCTGGGCAAGGCCGCCGTTATTACCGTCAGCAACGACGTCAAAGCCTTTTGTGTAGGTGTAATCCCCCGCCAGCGTAACGCGCGTACTTTCACCCAATGTTTGCTGGGTGCTGCCACCATAATTCTGGAAGCCGTGTGTCCCAACGCCAGCATTCAGCGTTGTGCCATCCTTCGCACGCGTAGTGATAATGTTGACTACGCCACCGATCGCATCCGAGCCGTACACCGCCGAACGCGGTCCACGAAGATATTCGATGCGCTGCACCAGGGAGATCGGAAACTGGCTGAGATCGGACGACCCCGTGACGCCCGCCTGGTTAAGGCGGATCCCATCGACGAGAATCAGGACATGGCTGGAGTTCGTACCGCGTATAAAGAGAGAAGAGAGCTGCCCCATCCCGCCATTTTGTGCCGTATCTACGCCAGGCAGGCGACGCATGACATCCAGAACCGTGGTGGATTGCCAGCGGTCGATATCGGCCCGCGTCACGACAGAAGTCGCAGCCAGAACAGATTTTTCAGGTTGTTCGAAACGGTTTGCTGTCACCACCAACGAGTCGGCGCTTTCCTGCGCCCAGCCCGAAAATGCCGTGACGGAAAACGCCGTCAACAGCGATACTTTTTTAATCATTGTTAAAGCATCCACAATATAAGAAGGATGCCGCAGGCCTCATCGATAGCACGCGATGATGAAACCAAATGCGACGTGATCCCGGCAGGTCTTCGGGCTGGGTGGCGTTATACGGATGAAGACTTCCCGTTTTCACAGTGTCTACAACTCTCATCCCGCCAGTCTTTACCGCTGCGCGTCAGCTCCAGATTTGCACTGGATTCCCTTTTCACTCTCAGGAGACCGGAAACAGAATGCTACAATTAGACACGTATAGATGTCCAGATAGCTATTAGCCATTAAATCTGGACATCCACTGCACAATCCCTACAATCCCCGCGTAATTCTTTATCACTCAGGACGCATCATGACCCCCGAACACCTCCCGACAGAACAGTACGACGCACAGCTGGCAGAAAAAGTTGTCCGCCTGCAAAGTATGATGACGCCTTTCAACGCGCCCGTTCCCGAGGTGTTTCGTTCTCCGGTCAGCCACTACCGTATGCGCGCTGAGTTTCGCATCTGGCACGATGGCGATGACCTGTACCACATCATTTTCGATCAGCAGACGAAATCCCGGATTCGCGTAGACAGTTTCCCGGCGGCGAGTGAGCTTATCAACCAGCTAATGACGCTGATGATCGACGGTGTGCGCACTAATCCGGTGCTGCGCAACAAGCTGTTCCAGATTGACTACCTGACCACCCAAAGCAATCAGGCCATTGTCTCTCTGCTCTATCACAAAGCGCTGACCGACGAGTGGCGCGAGCAGGCAGAAGCCCTGCGCGATGCGCTGCGCGCGCAGAACATCAACGTGCACCTGATTGGCCGCGCGACCAAAACCAAAATCATGCTGGACCAGGATTACATCGACGAGCGTTTGCCGGTGGCAGGAAAAGAGATGGTTTACCGTCAGGTGGAGAACAGCTTCACCCAGCCGAATGCGGCAATGAACGTGCAGATGCTGGAGTGGGCGCTGAATGCGACGGAAGGGTCGACGGGCGATCTGCTGGAGCTCTACTGCGGTAACGGCAACTTCTCGCTGGCGCTGGCGCGTAACTTCGAACGCGTGCTGGCGACGGAAATCGCCAAACCGTCGGTGGCCGCCGCGCAGTACAACATCGCCGCTAACCATATTGATAATGTGCAGATCATTCGTATGGCGGCAGAAGAGTTTACCCAGGCGATGAACGGCGTACGTGAGTTTAACCGCCTGCAAGGGATTGATTTGAAGAGCTACCAGTGTGAGACAATTTTTGTCGATCCGCCGCGCAGTGGCCTGGACAGCGAAACCGAGAAGATGGTGCAGGCGTACCCGCGTATTTTGTACATCTCCTGTAACCCGGAGACGCTGTGCAAGAATCTGGAAACATTAAGCCAGACGCACAAGGTTGAACGTCTGGCGCTGTTCGATCAGTTCCCATATACGCACCATATGGAGTGCGGCGTACTGCTCACGGCGAAGTAATGTGGGCCTTGTAGGGCAGGTAAGCGAAGCGCCACCTGCCAAAAAAGCCGGATGGCGCTTCGCTTATCCGGCCTACAATGACAAAACCCTTTACTCTGGTAACTGGCTCTTGCGGCTACGCATGCGCGAGCCAATCCAGAACACCAGCGCCACAGACAGCACCGCAGGCAGGAAGTTAGAACCGATATCCGGATACTCTGCACGCACCACGGTGCTGTACAACAATACACCCAGAATAAAACAGGCTGCGGCCAGCCCCGGTAACCCAACCGGCATGGTGCGGTTCAGATAACGTTGATGCAGGCAATACACCGTCAGCACCAGCGCGATAATCGGGAAAATCGAGAACGGTACAATTGAGCTGAAAACCGCCGCAAACG
Organism: Enterobacter sp. CM29; assembly: GCF_013179605.1. Classification (NCBI taxonomy): domain Bacteria; kingdom Pseudomonadati; phylum Pseudomonadota; class Gammaproteobacteria; order Enterobacterales; family Enterobacteriaceae; genus Enterobacter; species Enterobacter sp. CM29. The sequence continues at coordinate 3,120 of NZ_JABMCU010000142.1, forward strand.
TACCGTTAATGGATAAGCCAGCGATCAATGCCAGCAACAGCGTTCCTTTATCCTGACCTGACTGTTTCATTACTCACCTTCACTCATCGTTTTGATGTGCCAACTTCTCTTGTTCACGGCGATACCAGTAGTACGCACCTTTAGAAATCATCCGCAGTTGCAATACCAGTCGCTCTTCGAGTTGCTTACGTTGTTCAATGCTGACATCCAGCGCTTCGGCACCCGCACTGAAAACAATGGTCACCATCGCCTCGGCCTGTGCTTCAGTAAACGCACGCGGCATATGGTTTTCGAGTTCAAGATAGTCGGCAAGTTCCGCGATGAAATGCTGAATTTCACGCGCGACGGCGGCACGAAACGCCGCCGACGTGCCAGAGCGCTCGCGCAGCAAAAGGCGAAACGCGTTAGGGTTATTGCCGATAAATTCCATAAATGTCGACACGGAGGTGCGGATCACGCTGCCGCCTTTGGCAATACGCTGACGCGCCTGACGCATAAGCTGGCGCAGCATCAAACCGCTCTCGTCGACCATGGTCAGGCCCAGTTCATCCACATCACGGAAATGACGATAGAAGGACGTTGGCGCAATCCCGGCCTCGCGCGCCACTTCGCGCAGGCTTAAACTGGCAAAACTCCGCTCAGCACTCAGTTGACTGAATGCGGCTTCCACCAGCGAACGCCGGGTTTTCTCTTTTTGTTGTGCTCTTACGCCCATCACGATAGTTGAATCCTTCCAAAGGCCCGTTGGCACTATACCAGAGAATAAAATTAATCTGTTTACCTGGCTTTGTGAATGATTGTTTACGCGCGGTTTGTGCTCCACTGCCCGAAAAAAGCACAACGATAATTGGGTTACCCAGGCAATGATGTTATGATTCTGTTGCTTTTATGTATAAGAACAGGTAAGCCTTGCCATGCCACATTCCTACGATTACGACGCAATAGTTATTGGTTCCGGCCCCGGCGGCGAAGGTGCTGCTATGGGTCTGGTAAAACAGGGAGCCAGAGTAGCGGTTATTGAGCGCTACCATAATGTCGGCGGCGGTTGCACCCACTGGGGCACCATCCCTTCGAAAGCCCTCCGCCACGCCGTTAGCCGCATTATCGAATTTAACCAGAACCCTCTTTACAGCGACCACTCCCGACTTCTTCGTTCTTCTTTTGCCGATATCCTGAATCACGCAGACACGGTCATTAACCAGCAGACGCGCATGCGTCAGGGTTTCTATGAGCGCAACCACTGTGAAATTCTGCAGGGTAACGCGCATTTTGTAGATGAACACACCCTGGCGCTGGAGTGCCACGACGGTTCGGTTGAGACGCTCACCGCTGAAAAATTTGTGATTGCCTGCGGATCGCGCCCATATCATCCGGCAGACGTGGACTTCTCTCATCCACGCATTTACGACAGCGACTCCATCCTCAGCCTGCACCACGAGCCACGCCATGTGATCATCTATGGCGCGGGCGTGATTGGCTGTGAATATGCGTCGATTTTCCGGGGAATGGAGGTCAAAGTTGATTTGATCAACACCCGCGACCGGCTGCTGGCGTTCCTCGATCAGGAGATGTCAGATTCCCTCTCCTACCACTTCTGGAACAGTGGCGTGGTGATTCGCCACAACGAAGAGTACGAGAAAATCGAAGGCTGCGACGACGGTGTGATCATGCACCTGAAATCTGGTAAGAAGCTGAAGGCGGACTGCCTGCTGTATGCCAACGGCCGTACCGGCAACACGGATTCATTGCAGCTGGAGAATATCGGGCTTGAAACCGACAGCCGCGGTCAGCTCAAGGTCAACAGCATGTACCAGACTGCGCTGCCGCACGTTTACGCGGTGGGCGACGTTATTGGTTACCCAAGTCTGGCCTCCGCTGCTTACGATCAGGGCCGCATCGCCGCACAGGCGCTGGTGAAAGGTGAAGCGACGGCGCATCTGATCGAGGACATCCCGACGGGCATCTACACCATCCCGGAAATCAGTTCTGTCGGCAAAACCGAGCAGCAGTTGACGGCCATGAAGGTGCCTTACGAGGTGGGTCGTGCCCAGTTTAAACACCTGGCGCGCGCACAAATTGTGGGGATGAGCGTGGGTACGCTGAAGATCCTGTTCCATCGCGAGACGAAAGAGATCCTCGGTATTCACTGCTTTGGTGAACGTGCCGCGGAAATCATTCATATCGGCCAGGCGATCATGGAGCAAAAAGGTGGTGGCAACACCATCGAGTACTTCGTTAACACCACCTTTAACTACCCGACCATGGCGGAAGCCTATCGGGTAGCTGCGCTGAACGGCTTAAACCGCCTGTTTTAACGCGTTGTCGAAATGGCCATCCATTGCACCACGGATGGCCTCTGCCAGCTGCTCATAGCGGCTGCGCAGCGGTGAACCCGGACGATAAACCAGGCCGATCGTGCGACGCGGCTCTGGCTTAATACACGGCAGATAGACCACGCCATCACGCTTACGCTCGCGCGGCACGGCCAGCGCAGGCAGCAGCGTAATGCCACTTCCCGCCGCGACCATGTTACGCAGCGTTTCCAGGCTGGTTGCGCGGAAATGGGTATCTTCATCTGCACCCGCTTCGAAGCAGAAGCCCATCGCCTGATCGCGCAGACAGTGGCCGTCTTCCAGCATCAGCAGCTTTTCTCCGGCCAGATCGGCCATCGGCACGCGATCGCGGTTCGCCCACGGGTGATCTTCATAGATCGCCAGCATCATCGGCTCATCGAACAGCGGTACTTCAATAAACGCTTCACTCTCTTTGACCAGCGCCAGGATCGCGCAGTCGAGCTTGCCGCTGTCTAACTGCGCCAGCAGCTGATGGGTTTGCGCTTCATGCAGGTACATTTCGAGTTTCGGGAACGTCTGGTGCAGCAGCGGAATGATTTGCGGCAACAGATACGGGCCAACGGTTGGGATCAGGCCAATATGCAGCGGGCCGGACATCGCCTCCCCCTGCTGGCTTGCCATTTCCTTGAGCACTTTGACCTCGCGCAGTACGGTGCGCGCCTGATCCACCAGCAGCAGACCTGCCTGCGTGAACAGTACCTTACGACTGGTGCGCTCCAGCAGCATCACGCCCAGCTCATCTTCCAGCTTGCGGATCTGACCGCTCAGCGTTGGCTGGCTGACATGGCAGGAGTCTGCCGCGCGGCGAAAATGGCGATGCTCAGCTAACGCTACCAGGTATTCAAGATCACGAATATTCATTATTCATCCTCCGTCGCCACGATAGTTCATGGCGATAGATAGCATAGCAACGAACGATTATCCCTATCAAGCATTCTGTTGAATAATACATCACATAGACGAGGCGGCACGTGTTTGACCCAAAACGACCCCGCACCGTCAGCGAGTTTCTCTCAAAACTCGAAAAACTAAAGCCAACGTGAACTTTTGCGGACCCCGTGGTCCGCTTTTTTTTGCGTATAAAAAAGCCCGGCACTAAGCCAGGCTCCGTTTTTCTCCCTCTCCCTGTGGAAGAGGGCCGGGGTGAGGGCACCAGCCCGCACTATTCAAACCAACCGGTTTTTCGCGTCCGTAATCGCCTGCGCCACCTGCTTCGGCGAGACTCCACCTTTCGCCGCACGCTTATCCAGGCAGGATTGCAGGGCCAGAATCGGGTAGACATCCTCCCCAATAACCGCACTGAATTTTTGTAGGTCGGCAAGCGCCAGCTCTTCAAGGGCTTTACCCTGACGAATCGCTTCCACTACCGCTTCACCCACAATATGGTGCGCCTCGCGGAACGGTACGCCTTTCGCCACCAGGTAGTCTGCCAGCTCGGTAGAGTTAGCATAGCCCTGTTGCGCCGCTTCCTGGCAGCGAGGACGTTTCACCTGAATGCCGTCCAGCACCAGCGCGCCCATATGAAGACAGTCCAGCCAGGTGTCGAGCGCGTCGAACAGCCCCTCTTTGTCTTCCTGCATGTCTTTGTTGTATGCCAGCGGCAGCCCTTTCAGGGTCATCATCATGCCGGTCAGCGCGCCCTGCACGCGGCCACACTTACCGCGGATCAGCTCCAGCGCATCCGGGTTTTTCTTTTGCGGCATCAAGGAGGAGCCGGACGTCACGCGGTCGGACAGCTCGACGAAGCCCGCTTCGCCAGAGTTAAAGAAGATCAGGTCTTCGGCAAAGCGCGACAGGTGCACCATCCCGATAGAGGCATTCGACAGCAGCTCCAGCACGTGGTCACGGTCAGAGACGCTGTCCAGGCTGTTGCGGGTGGCGGAAGCAAAGCCCAGCCAGCCTGCCAGCTGCTCACGGTCGATTTCATAAGCCGTACCGGCCAGCGCGCCGCTGCCCAGCGGGCTGACGTCCAGACGCGTTAAGGTATCCTGTAAACGGCTCTCATCACGCGCCAGCATCTCAACGTAGGCCAGACACCAGTGCGCGAACGTCACCGGCTGCGCGCGTTGCAGGTGGGTATAACCCGGCATCACCGCATCCTGATTGCTCTGCGCGGTGTCCACCAGCGCGCTCTGCAGCTGACGATTCGCCGCCAGCAGTTCGCCGACGGTCTCTTTGCACCACAGCTTCAGGTCGGTCGCCACCTGGTCATTACGGCTACGCCCGGTATGGAGCTTTTTACCCAACTGGCCGACTTTGTCGATCAGTTTGCCTTCCACCCAGCTGTGAATATCTTCGGCATCGCTCTGGAGGATTTGCTCCGGATCCAGACGCACCTCTTCCAGCAGGTTGTTCAGCGCCTCTTCCAGCTGCTGCTGTTCGTCTGCGGTCAGCACGCCAACGGTCACCAGCGCTTTGGACCAGGCCACAGAGCCGACAATATCCTGTTCGGCCAGGCGGTAGTCGAAGCGCAAAGAGTCGTTGAACTGTTTGAACCGCTGATCCGCTGCCTGTGTAAAACGCCCACCCCAAAGTGCCATAACGAATTTCCTTAATGATGATATTTTTGCCCGGTGGCGCTGCGCTTACCGGGCCTACAAAATTCAGGTAGGCCGGATAAGCGAAGCGCCATCCGGCACAGAATCTTAAGCCAGAATACGCGTGCCAATCGGCGTGCCGTTAAACAGCGCCGGAAGCTGCTCTGCGTGACGCCAGGAGGCGATATCCACCGGGCGGCCCAGCGTGCGGGCCGCATCCAGCGCGGCGTTAACTTTAACGATCATGCCGTCGGTGATAATGCCCTGATCGATCAGCTGTTCGGCTTTTGCGGCGGTCATTTCCGCTATACGCTGGCCTTTGCCGTCCAGAATACCGCTCACGTCGGAGAGCAGGATCAGGTCTGCGCCCAGCGTGGCCGCCAGCGCGGTTGCCGCCTGGTCCGCATTGACGTTCATCAGCTCGCCCTCTTCGGTCACGCCGATTGAGCTCACCACCGGCAGAAAACCACCTTCCAGCAGGGTGTTAATCAGCTTAGGCGAACCTGGCTGCGCCAGTCCAACATGGCCAAGCGCTTCGTCGAGCTGGGTCACTTTCACGCTATCGCCATCGCCCAGACAGAGACCAACGGACGCGATGTGGTGCTTCTTCGCCCACGCCAGCAGCGTTTTGTTCGCCGTCCCCGCCAGCGCACCAGTAATAATGTCAATCTGGTCGGCAGGCGTGACGCGCAGGCCATTTTTCTTAATCACCGGCAGGTTGAGCCCTTTCATCAGCTCGTCCACCACACAGCCGCCGCCGTGGACAATCACCAGCGGACGTTGATGTGATTCACGATAGTTCACCAGCGCGGTAAACAGGCGCTCCAGCGCTTCTTCGCTGTCCAGCAGTACACCACCGAGTTTGATAATTAATGGGTTCATCATCACACCTTAAATAAGAGCCTGCGTTTCAGGGAAGCCGAAACGAATATTTGCACACTGCATTGCCTGTGCGGCAGCGCCTTTGAGTAAGTTATCTTCTGCGGCGACCACAATCAGGTGCTCGCCCTGCACGGCAAAGCCGATGTCGCAGAACGGCAGGCCGACCACGTTTTTTAGCGCTGGTACGCCTTTGTCATACAGACGCACCAGTGGTTTATCCGCATACGCCTGCGTGAAGACTTCGCTCACCTGGTCTTTGGTCACGCCCGGCTTCAGGCGACAGGTAATGGTTTCAAGGATCCCGCGCGGGAAGCTACCGAGGTGCGGGGTGAAGATCACCTCCGCGCCCAGATGGGTGGTGATTTCAGGGTGATGACGGTGATTAAACACGCCATACGGCTGAAGGCTCACTTCGCAGAAACTGTTGGAGATCGCGGCCTTGCGCCCGGCGCCGCTCACGCCGCTGGTGGCGTTGATCACCGGCCACTGGTCAAGATCCAGCAGACCCGCGTCGATCAGCGGCTTAAGGGAGAGCTGCGCCGCCGTCGGGTAGCAGCCCGGCACGGCAATCAGGTTCGCTTCTTTCAGTTTATCGGCGCTCCACTCCGCCAGGCCGTACACCGCTTTTTCAAGCAGATCCGGATGCTGATGGGTGAAACCGTAATATTTTTCGTAGAACGCGCTGTCGTTTACGCGAAACGCGCCGGAGAGATCGAAGACCACGCAACCGGCTGCCAGAAACTGCGGCGCCAGGTCGTGACTGACCTCGTGTGCGGTGGCTAAAAACACCACGTCAACGCCGTCGGTAAACTCGCTGATGTCAGACATGGCCTGCAAAGGCAAATCAACCACGCCCTTAAGTTGTGGATGCAAATCGGAAATTAACTTTCCGGCATCATTGCTTTGCGCTGACACGGTCAAAGCGGTTATGGTCATATGTGGGTGGCGATTCACGTAGCTTACAAGCTCTGCGCCCGCATAACCGCTAGCGCCTACAATCAGCGTATTCAACATCGGGTTCCTTTATGCTCAACGTTAATGTATTTTTATTCACATTTATTGCATGAATATTGATACTATCACGACCTAAGGTGTGTCAACAATGAAAATGAACTTACCGCCATTTATCGAGATTTACCGCGCCCTGATTGCCACACCGTCCATCAGCGCAACGGAAGAAGCGCTGGATCAGAGCAATGAGTCTTTAATCAATCTGCTGGCGGGTTGGTTTAGCGATCTTGGGTTTAACGTTGAGGTTCAGCCCGTCCCCGGAACACGTCACAAATTTAACCTGCTCGCCAGCACCGGACATGGCGCTGGCGGCCTGCTGCTGGCTGGTCACACTGACACCGTGCCGTTTGACGATGGCCGCTGGACCCGCGATCCGTTCACCCTGACAGAGCACGACAACAAGCTCTACGGTCTCGGCACGGCGGACATGAAAGGCTTCTTTGCTTTTATCCTCGACGCGCTGCGTGACGTGGACGTGACAACGCTGAAAAAGCCGCTCTACATTCTGGCGACCGCCGATGAAGAGACCAGCATGGCGGGCGCACGGTATTTCTCTGAAAACACGTCGATTCGCCCGGACTGCGCGATCATCGGTGAACCTACCTCTCTGCAACCGATTCGGGCGCACAAAGGCCATATTTCTACCGCAGTGCGCGTGCTGGGCCAGTCTGGTCACTCCAGCGATCCGGCGCGCGGCGTGAACGCCATTGAGCTGATGCATGACGCGATTGGCCGCATCATGACCCTGCGCGACGATCTAAAAGAGCGCTATCACTACGAGGCGTTCACCGTGCCGTATCCGACGCTGAACCTCGGCAGCCTGCACGGCGGTGATGCGTCCAACCGTATCTGCGCCTGCTGCGAACTGCATATGGATATCCGTCCTCTGCCAGGCATGACGCTGAGCGATCTGGATGGCTTACTGAACGAAGCGCTGGCACCGGTCAGCGAGCGCTGGCCGGGACGTCTGACGGTCTCCGAACTGCATCCGCCGATTCCAGGCTACGAATGCCCGCCTGACCACCAGCTGGTTCAGGTGGTGGAAAAACTGCTCGGAGAGAAAACCGACGTGGTGAACTACTGTACCGAAGCGCCGTTTATTCAGACCCTGTGCCCGACGCTGGTTCTGGGCCCTGGCTCCATCAACCAGGCCCACCAGCCGGACGAATATCTCGAAACCCGCTTCATCAAGCCCACCCGCGAACTCATTACCCAGGTTGTGCATCACTTCTGCTGGCATTAAAACGGCCCCTCACCCTACCCTCTCCCCAAAGGGGAGAGGGTGTTCAAGTACCCTCTCCCCTTTGGGGAGAGGGTTAGGGTGAGGGGAGTAAATCCCGCGATCTCCGTCACATTCCCATAAGCATCTCTTATCTGACGCAATACGAATTAAATTTCGTAAATTGCCCGCATTTATTCATCTGCTGAACCGTTTTCGCAGCAATTGACGACGGGGGTTTTACGTGGCTTTATAAAGGGAGATGACAAAATAATGTCCAGAAAATTTTCGCCTGGGCATAAACAAAAATGATGGGGTGACTGGGTTTTTATGAACGAACAATATTCCGCGTTGCGTAGTAATGTCAGTATGCTCGGCAAAGTGCTTGGAGATACCATCAAAGATGCGTTGGGGGAGAACATCCTCGACCGTGTTGAAACCATCCGCAAGCTGTCCAAATCTTCCCGCGCCGGTAACGAGGCCAATCGTCAGGAGCTGCTCACCACCTTGCAGAACCTCTCTAATGATGAGCTACTGCCCGTTGCCCGCGCCTTCAGCCAGTTTCTGAACCTGGCAAACACCGCTGAGCAATACCACAGCATTTCGCCAAAAGGCGAAGCGGCCAGCAACCCGGAAGTCATTGCCCGCACCCTTCGTAAACTCAAAGACCAGCCCAACCTCAACGAAGCGACCATCAAAAAAGCGGTGGAATCCCTTTCGCTGGA
>NZ_JABMCU010000143.1:0-11571 GCF_013179605.1 Enterobacter sp. CM29
TCGCCGCTTGGGACAGGCGTTGCCGCATTGCCTGCGTTATCCGTCACGCTGGTAATCACCGGCGTGGTGGAAACGGTGTCGACCACAATGGTGATCCCGGCCGACGGGGCGCTCTCATTGCCTGCCGGGTCGGTGGCGGTCACGGTCAGGGTGTGGCTGCCGTCGTCCAGCGCAGGCGGCGTGTAGCTCCAGGTGCCGGTCGGACCGACAACAACGGTGCCCAGCGGGTCGCCGTCATCGTACACCGTAATGGTGTCCCCGGCCGTGCCTGTTCCGGTCAGGGTAGGACGGTTGTCGTTGGTGCTCTGCCCGTCAGCGATTGGGCCGGTGACCGGGCCTACGTCATCGGTCACCGCACCGATGGCTGGTGCGGTCGGATCGGTGAGGTCGACGGTGACGGTCGCGATCGGCGACTGCCCGCTGGTCGCGCCGGTGGTGGTGTTTGTGGCGGTGACGGCGAAGGTGTGTGGGCCTTCCGCGAGCGGCAGCAGCGGCGTGTAGCTCCAGTTGCCGTCTGTATCCGCAACAATTTCGGTCAGCGGAACCAGCGCCCCATCCAGATAAATGGTGATGACGCTACCCGGATCGGCGGTGCCGGTAAGGGTAGGCGTGGTGTCATTGGTGGTTTTATCTTTCACATCGCCAGTGACGGGATCGGCATCATCGTTGATTGCCGTAATCACCGGCACCGCTGGCAGAATAAGCGGGGAGTCCGGTACGTCAAAGGTGGTTGTCGGGCTTGCATTACCTGCGGCGTCCGTGGCGAACAGCGTCAGCGTCGCGGGATCCAGTTGGGCCGGGGAGAGGGCGATGGAGAAGGTGCCTCCCGTCGCGACCCCGGTCCCGATGATATTGCCGCCGGCGTCACGCACCGTCACCGTGGTTCCGTCATCTGCCGTACCGGTCAGCGGCGTGCCCTCTGCGGCAATGGTGATATTGGTTGGCGTTGCAGGAAGCAGCGTATCCACCGTCACGCTGAGATCGCCGGAGCTGGCGGAGGTATTCCCCGCCGCGTCACTTGCGGCAACCGAGAAGGTGTGCGGCCCTTCCGCAAGCGCGGGGTCGGCTGTCCAGGACCATGTCCCGTTCGGCTGAACCACCACGACCACCGGAGACGGCGTGCCATCAACAGAAACGGTTACGCTCGAACCCGGCTCGCCAATCCCGGTGAGGGTTGGGGTACCGTCGCGGGTGTAAAGCACGCTGTTGGTCAGTTGGCTGTCAGAGACGGCGTCAATTTGCGGCACGGTCGGTGCCTGCGTATCGACCGTCACGCTAAAGACCGGGCTGACCGGGCTCAGGTTACCCGCGTCGTCCACCGCGGCGACGGTGATATTCAGCGGACCATCGGTTTGTGTCGGCAGGGTGTATGACCACTCGCCATTGGCGATTTCAACGCGATCCACTTCCACGCCGTTGTTGTAGATAATCACCGTTTCGCCGGTCGTGCCGCCTCCGCCAATGACAGGTGTGTTATCGTTGGTTGAGCCTCCATTCTGAGCGCCGCCAATGGAACCGATGAGCGGGGTATCCGGGGCGAGGGTGTCGACCGTTATCGTGATACCGGTTGATGGCAGAGATTCATTGCCGGCTTCATCGGTGGCGGTCGCCGTGTATTGGTGCGTCCCTTCGCCAATGTTGCTCTCAGGACGCCAGCTCCAGTTACCGCTACCGTCCACCGTGACGCTGCCCACGGCCTGCGGCTCGCCTGTACCCACCTGGTCATAGATGGTAATGACGTCATTCGGCGTACCGGTGCCGCTCAGTACCGGGCGCGGATCGTTGGTGGTTCCGCCGTTGTCCACTGGCCCGGTGATCTGGCTTACGCTGTCTGTCACCGTCGGGATCCCCGGCTGGCCCGGCGCGTCGGTATCAATGGTAATGGTCACTGGCGTGGACGGTGCGCTTTCGTTCCCGGCGCTGTCCTGATTGGTCACCGTCAGGGAGAGATCGTAGGTGCCGTCAGGGAGCGGATCTTCCGGTGTCCAGCTCCAGTTACCGTCGCCATCGATCTCGGCTTCACCTATTTTGGTTGCGCCATCGTAAATGCTTACGGTATCTCCCGGCGTGCCCGAGCCGCTCAGGGTTGGTGTGGTATCGCGGGTGGTCTCCCCAGGATTCAGAGCCGTCCCCGGTGTGGCGCCGTCCGGGTTCACGGTGATCTCAGGAATATCCGGCGTTGCAGGCGCGGTCGTGTCGATCGCCAGCTCAAACGGTGGCGAGATGGTGGTATTACCCGCCTCATCCGTCGCATGGACCGTCAGCGAATGCGGGCCGTCCGTCAGCGGCGTGGTTGGCGTAAAGCTCCAGCCGCCGCTACCGTCAAGCACGGCCGTGCCGAGCAGGGTGGTCCCGTCATAGATAGTGATGGTGGTGCCTTCCGGTGCGGTTCCCTGCAGCTGCGGCAGCGTGTCATCGGTAGTATCCCCGCTGTTAAGCGGAACCTGCACAGTGCCGATGTTATCGGAGACGGTGTCAAGGGTGGCCGCCGGTGGCGGAGTGGTATCGACGGTAAAGGTAAAGCCGGGTGATGATGCGCTGGTGTTGCCGGCCGCATCGCTCGCGACGACGGTGAACGTATGCTGCCCGTTCCCTAATGCGGTAGTGGGCGTGAAGGTCCATGCGCCACCGTTATTCACAATGGCAGTACCAATATCCTGTCCGTCCAGGCGGATCGTCACGGTGGAGCCCGGCTCGCCGGTACCGTTCAGCGTCGGGAGCGTGTCGTTGGTGATTTGGTTGTTGTCGAGCGGCCCCGTGCGGCCCGGTACGTCATCAATGACCTGCGTAATGGCTGGAGCTCCCGGCGCGGCGGTATCCACCGTGATGCTCCAGGTGTTCGATGTCCCGCTGAGGTTATTGTTGGCGTCAACCGCCGTCGCCGTCAGCACGTGCCCGCCGTCGGGAAGATCCGTTTCCAGCGTGATGGACCACTGGCCGTCAGGCCCAACCACCGCAGTGCCGATTTCAGTGGTGCCGCTGTAGAGGGTGATCGTCGTGCCGGGCTCGCCCGTTCCGTTGATGGTCGGGGTTTTGTCGTTGGTGAGACCGTTCTGGCTGACAGGACCGGTGACGTCGAGCGCATCATCCTCCACGCCTGTGATGACCGGGGTTTGTGCCGCGGTGATGTCCGGCGCGTCAAACGGCGCGGTCGGGCCGGTGTTTCCGGCGGTATCGGTGGCATCTGCGGTCAGGGCTTCGCCGTTGGCTTTCGGCGGGATCAGATCAACGCTGAAATTACCCTGATCGTCGGCGACCGCTTCCCCGACCTTAACGCCATTTTCACGAATGGTGACGGTGCTGCCCGGCTCGGCTGTACCGGTTACCGTGGTGCCGTCGGCAGAGATCACCACGTTTTCCGGTGCCAGCGGTGGCGTGCTGTCTGGCGCGTCGGCAAAGCCGGACGGACTGGTGTTGCCGCTGCCGTCGGTGGCCGTCACTTCAAGGGCTTCGCCGTTGGTCTGGGCTGGCGAAATCGGGATGGTAAAGGTGCCGTCCGGACCGGCGGTGGCCTGGCCGATGATCGTACCGTCCGGCGCTTTAATAATAATCGTGCTGTTTGGCTCGGCGGTTCCGCTGACGCTTGCCCCGTCTTCCGCCACCACCAGGTTACCCGGTGCGGCAGGCGCGGAGATGTCCGCTGCGTTAACCAGCGCCGGGGAACTCTGGTTGCCTGCGGCATCGGAGGCGACCACGGAGATGATCTCGCCGTTCACTTGTGCAGGGTTCAGGTTGGCGACGTAGTTGCCGTTGCTGTCGGCAGTGGCGGTCCCGATTTGCACCCCGGCGTTGTTGGTGATGACAATTTTACTGCCCGGCTCGGCAGTACCGGTGATTTGCGTGCCTGTCGAATTGAGCGTCGCCTCCGGCATGTCTGGCGGCGTAAGATCGACGGTAAAGTTGATCGGCTGAGACAGGCCGCTCTGGTTGCCTGCCGCATCGGTTTCGCGCAGGGTAATCGAATGTGCACCCTCTGCCAGCGGCGTTGTCGGCGTGATGCTCCAGGTACCGTTCGGCAGAACCGTTGTGCTGCCAATCGCAACGCCGTTATCGTAAACCGTAATCGTGCTGCCTGGTTCTCCTCGGCCCGTCAGGCGGGGCTGCGACTCGTCGGTAAACTGCCCGGCGGTAATCGTGCCTTTCAGCCCTCCGGTGTCATCGTTAACGATAAATCCTGTCGGCACCGGCGGGGTGGTGACATCCACCGTTACGGTAAAGGCCGGCGAGGCCGGACCGGTGTTACCGGCGATGTCGGTGGCGCGTACGGTAAGCTGGTGGCTGCCTTCGCTCAGGTTAACCGACGGCGTAAAGCTCCAGCTTCCGTTGCTGCCTACAACCGCTGTGCCAATGGCAATGCCGTTATCATAGATGGTGACCGTAGAGCCCGCTTCCGCCGTGCCGGTGAGCTGCGGGCGCGGATCGTTAGTGGTGCTTCCGCTTCCGAGCACGCCGGTATTGGGCGCAACGTCGTCGGTCATGCCGGTGATGGCCGGGGCACCTGGTGCGACCGTATCCACCACGAAGGTCACCGCCGTGGACGCCGGGCTGGTATTGCCTGCCGCATCGGTCGCGGTGGTGGTAATGGCGTGGTTTCCTTCAGACAGGTTGGTCGACGGGGTAAAGCTCCATTTCCCGGTAGCATCGGCCGTGGCGGTGCCGATCGGCCTGCCGTTGTCATAGAAGGTAATAACGGTGCCAGCTTCACTGATGCCGCTGAACGTCGGGCGTGCATCGTCCGTGCGTTGTCCGTTGCTCAGCGGGCCCGCTTCGGTGCCCACGTTATCATTGACGGTGACAATCTCGGGGGCAGCCGGCGCGGTTGAATCCGGTGCCGTGACCTGAACGCCCGGGCTGGTATTGCCGGACGGATCGGTGGCGGTGGCGGTGATCTGCTCCCCGTTGGTGAGCGGCGTGCCGAGATCGATAGTAAATTTCCCGTCGCTGCCAGCCTTGCCCGTTCCGATGGTGTTGCCATCGGCATCTTTCAGTGTCACGGTGCTGCCCGGCTCAGCCGTACCGGACACGGTTTTGCCGTCAGGCGAAACCTCCAGATTGGCAGGTGCATCCGGCGCGGTGAGATCCGGTGCTGTGACCTGACCACCCTGGCTGGTATTGCCGGACGGGTCGGTGGCCGTGGCGGTGATCTGCTCCCCGTTGGTGAGCGGCGTACCGAGATCGATAGTAAATTTGCCGTCGCTGCCGACCTTGCCCGTTCCAATGGTGTTGCCATCGGCATCTTTAAGGGTAATCGTGCTGCCCGGTTCAGCCGTACCTGTTACGGTTTTGCCGTCAGGTGAGACCTGAAGATTAGTGGGAGCATTCGGAGGCGTAGTATCAGGTTCGGAAGGATTTCCCGGATTACCGGGATTCGGGTTGTTGTTATCGTCATCTCCGCCACCTCCACCGCCGGTTCCCGCCGCAATAGCAATCCCACCTGCGGCGGCCAGGCCACCCAGCACCCAGGGCCACGCAGCGGCGCCACCAGCATCACTCCCTGACGCCGCCAGTAATGCATCGGTGGAGGCGATGGATTCATAGGTCGCGGCACCGGTTGGATCTTCAATCCACCACAGCGCTCCGTCACTCTCTTCAAGCACCAGCTGGCTTACGCCCTGCGCATCAGTAACGTAGAAATTCTTGAGGGTAATCACTTCGCCCGAATTGAGGGTAATCACCAGATCGTTTCCGCTGCGGGAGTAATCTGCGATGTTGGCTCGATCCACGTTAAGCTTAACGATTGAGGAGTGATCGAGTGTTATCTGTGTCCCTTCCGTGGTCGTTTCCACGCCAGTTAATTTAGATATAACAGATATTTGGCTCATACAGTTATTACTCCAGCAGAGTGATTGGTTACGGCGTGTCAAACAAAGCCATCGTTTCTGAAGGGATGAACGCGCTCCCGGCGAAAATACTGTTTAATAAACAGGATTTACCGTTACTTTCTTTAGCGCGACCGATGCCCGCCAGGATTAAAAGTGGCAACCTCAGGGCAAAGCTAATTATTTACACAGGAAATAGTTGTTTATTTATATGTTTGCGATTTATAAGCCTTATTATTTGTGCAGGTATTAAATTATTTCGTTATAAAAATGATATAGCTATAAATGTCTGAATACGCAAATTAAGTGTTCGTAAACCCAACGCGGCTATTGCAGGGGAGATTAATTGATAGCGTGAATATATTTCGTTAGCTATGAGGGCGCGTGGATAAAGGGTTTTGGCGTAAAAGGTGCAACCCTTAAAACGGTGCTGGTGGGGCGATATTAATTATTATAATATGCGATAAATAACTAATTTTGGTTAGGTTTAATTGCTGCTTAATTGTAGTTTAAGTTAGGGTAAAATATCTGGTGTATGATATATTTAAAACTCTCTCATTTATAAAATATATTTTTACGGGCGGGTTAATTTCTGCTACTCAAAAAATAACGTGTTTTTTTCTCAAGTTTAATAAATAAAAGGCCGCAAGCGTGGCCTTTCAGAGGCTATCGGTATTAGCCTAAAGAAATTATGCCGATTTCCACGAGGGCGGCTAATGTCAAAAGAATAAAGAGGATAACAACTATTGGTCTGTACATTTTTAAGGTTCCATCCTTGTGTGAAGTCCTGCCCATCGTGTCCGTTGTCATTTTCCATGGTAATGACGTGCTGTCGTTGATGCTCATCAAAGGGACGCAGTAGATTGAGGAAAATCTGCATTCAGGGTTGGAACCATTTAACGCAGTGTCGGCTGCGTGGCGGGGAGCTGTCGCCACTGGCGGATGTGCTCGATCAGGGCTCTGAGCTTGGGGGCCATATTGTGGCGCTGGGGAAAATAGAGATAAAAACCAGGAAAAGATGGAAGAAACGCATCCAGTAAGGAAACCAGCTGTCCTGATTCAATGTACGGTGTGAAGGTGTCCTCCGTGGCAAAGGTTATACCACCGCCGGCCAGCGCGAGGCTGAGCATAAGACGCAGATCGTTAGTGGTGATTTGTGGTTCAATTGCCACATCGAAAGGGACGCCTGCTTCCTCAAACTCCCAGCGATAGGGGGCAACGTCCGGGGAAGGGCGCCAGCCGATACACCGATGAGCGACCAGCTCACGGGGGTGCGTCGGTGCGCTGTGTGTCGCCAGATAGGAAGGTGAAGCCACCACCCGTTCACGCTGCTGGCCCGTAAGGGGAATAGCGATCATGTCTTTTTCGATAACTTCGCCCAGCCTCACCCCGGCGTCATAGCCCGCTGCCACGATATCGAATTCCTCATCTGACACGAAAACATCAAGCGATACCGCAGGATGCGCGGCCGTAAACGAGGCGAGCAGTGGGCCCGAAAGAAACGCTTCCGCAATTGAGGTAACAGCGATCCTGAGCTGTCCGCGCGGTATGCTGTCCGAGATGACGTCGTCAAAGGCCGCCTCAATGTTGGCGATGGGCCCCAGCAACGATTTATGCAACCGTTCACCCGCTTCGGTGAGCCTTACCGAGCGCGTGGTGCGCATCACCAGCAGGGTCTGAAACCCATCTTCGAGACGTCTTATTCCCTGGCTGACAGCGGAACGGGTTATGCCCAGGCGCCCGGCGGCAGCGCTGAAGCTGCGTTCTTCGGCGACCGCCAGAAAAAGCGGTAACAAATTAAGATCGATTTTCATTGTTTAACATTGCTAACCAGTGAGTCCAGTAAAGGCAGGATACAAGAAACAATGGTCTGTATCTATGATTGCAGTGAACTCAACTGAAGGAGTAAAACATGAACAAAGTCATCTTAATTACCGGCGCCTCCAGCGGTATCGGAGAAGGTATCGCCAGAGAGCTCGGCAAGGCAGGCGCAAAAGTGTTCCTGGGTGCACGCAGGCTGGATCGCATCCACGCTCTGGCTGATGAAATCCGCAGCGCAGGAGGGGAGGCAGAGGCTCAGGTATTAGACGTTACCAGCCGCCAGTCGATGGCCGCCTTCGTTCAGGCAGCACGGGATAAGTGGGGCCGCATTGACGTACTTATTAACAACGCGGGCATTATGCCTCTCTCTCCGCTTTCGGCTGGCAAGCAGGATGAATGGGAGCGCACCATTGACGTAAATATCAAGGGCGTACTGTGGGGTATTGGTGCTGTTTTGCCGATTATGGAAGCCCAGGGCTCGGGGCAGATCGTCAATATAGGCTCGATTGGTGCCTTGTCCGTCGTGCCCACGGCCGCCGTCTATTGCGCGACCAAATTTGCGGTACGGGCCATTTCCGATGGTTTACGTCAGGAAAGTTCGAACATCCGTGTGACCTGCGTCAACCCTGGGGTAGTGGAAAGCGAACTGGCCTCGACCATTACGCACGAAGAAACCATGGCGGTGATGGATGCGTACCGGGCTATTGCTCTCAAACCGGCTGATATCGCTCGCGCCGTGCGCCACATCATCGAGGCGCCTGAGAGTGTCGATACCACCGAAATCACCATCAGACCTACGGCCTCTGCAAACTAACGTAGCGGGTCAGGCACCAGCCTGACCCGCTTCACCCTCTTACCACGGCTGTTCGGTCGGCATAATAAACAGCTCTGCCACGTCCACATGTTCCGGTGCCTGCAATACGTAAAGAATCGAGTCGGCGATATCATCGGCTTTCAGGAACGTCATCTTCTCTTTCAGCTGTTCCATCTGTGCACGGTGGGGTTATATGCCGCAGCCAATGGTCGAGGAAGATCTCGCAGCGGGAAAACTGGTTACGCTGAACGTGCCGATGCACCACGACGTCGGGCCCGGTTTTTCCATGCAGGCGGTGCACCTGGAGGAACATCCGCCCGGCCCGGCCGGACGCTGGTTCGTTAACAGGCTGAAAATGCAGGCTGGCATGCCGGGTATTAGTAGCAGCGTCGGGTAGCCAGCATTCATAGCTCAGGAGGGCTTTCCACCCTCTCATTGCGCTGGTTGGAACCCACGGTTTTACCGGCGCGATCCAAAATCACATATTCAATGGTAACGTTATGCCTGCTGGTCGGTGTGACGGTAAGGTCCTTTATCTTGCTGCCCGAATCAGGGGGAAGCGTAAGCGTTGTATCGCCTTTAGCCAGCACCCGACCATTTTGCTTCACCTGCCACTTCAGGCGACACGCCTCACAGGCGGACCAGGTGTCATTGATTGCCCACAGGCGAACCGTGGCCTGGCTTCCCTTGCGCCACACCGCCGTCACGGGTTCAATCGACGGCAGAATGGGCTGATAGGCTTTTTGCAGCGCGTAGTAACCCGGTTTGGGCTTACGCAGATAATCCACGACGCCCCAGTTGATGGAGGGCCAGGTTTCAACAAACATAAAGTGGAAGAGGGCGGTAACCGGCTGATAGCGTTGCCGACGATAGCTCTCCGCCGCCATTGCCACCAGCTCCGCCTGGTAACGCTGGGTGTTGGCAATCATCTCCTGAATGGTATTGCCCCGCGGAATGTTGGCAAATTTGAAGGTCTGGAAAGGCTGGAAGTTATGGTATTTCCAGTGCGTCCAGCCAGGATCGTCGGCGGCGGTGCTTTTCGGCCATATCAGGCGGGCGGGGATGATGGTTTTCAGGGTTGAGAGTCGCGGTAGCGCCTGAGCGCCAAATTCCGTAATGATCGCGGTTTTGGCGGGGCCAAGGAGATCGCGCATGGTGCCAAAGTACCACCCGGCCCAGTAATGTTCTTCAACCGCGGAAAAACGATGAACAATGCGCGAGGTGTCTTGCGCAAGCGCTTCTCCCACGCGTTTCGTCAGCGTCTGGTTCAGGGTTTTGTTCCAGTCGGGGAAGCGTTTTTCCATCCACGGTGAGTTCCACGGCGGCTCGTTATGACCGCCCCAGACGATAATGGCCGGGGAATTGCCAAACTGTTCGACCATCTCGCGGGTCTGCCGCGTGGCATTGTGCGCAAAGGCGTCGCTGTTGTTGTAACCCCATTGCAGGGGGACATCCTGCCAGATCATTAGCCCCATCTCGTCAGCCACATCGTAAAGTGCCCGACCTGCCACATGTGCGTGAACGCGTATCGCGTTGGCGTTCATCGCCTGCACCAGCCTAAAATCGCGGCGATATTTTTTGCGCGTCATGGTGCTAAGCCACGGGGAGCCGATGTAGTTACTCCCCTTGATAAACAGGCGTCTGTCATTGAGCAGCCAGCCCTTGTTGTCAGGCTGCTTCACTATCTTGCGTAACCCGGTTCGGGCAACCGCAGTATCCATCACCCCTTGCTCATCCATCAGGGTTGCGCGCACCCTGTAGAGGTTTGGCCTGCCATAGCCCACTGGCCACCAGAGCCTGGCGTCTTTCATCGGCAGCGTGACGCGAAGCGACTGCGGCTTCCCGTCAGTCCTCGCAAGGTTTACAGGGAATTCCTGCTTTATACGCGGGCCCATAAAATTGTCCGGTGTGGCCGACAGGCGCAGAGTTACGTCACCGGCAGACAGCGCGCGATAGCGGATCTCGGCGTGCAGCGCTGGTTTGCTCAGTCCTTCGCGCCAGTCCGGACGCAGTATCACCTCGTCGATGGTCACTCCGCGGCTCAAGTGTAGCTTTACCGGCGACCAGATCCCCCCGGAGTTGGCATCCTGGCCGTCCTCTGACCAGGCCCCGCCAGGGCGAGTATCGTGTTGGTTAAGTACGCCTTTAACCATCGTTTTATGTAGCGGCCAGATTGTTTTCGGATCTTCCCAGGGACTGTCCACCCGAACGGCAAGCTTATTATGCCGGTACAGGGCATCACTCACGTCTACGGAAAAGCGCTGGAAATACCCTTCGTGGCGAGCCAGATGTTTGCCATTAAGTATGACGTCGGTGAAATAATCCACCCCCTCAAACACCAGTGTGGTCATGATATCGGGAGCGGGTTTGGGCAAGGTAAATTCGTGACGATACCAGAGGGCCCCCTGATGATCGTATCCGGCACTGTACCAGTTGGCCGGAACCCGAATCGTTCGCCAGTCATGATCAGGCGCATTGGCTCCGTCGAAGGTGGCGTTATTTGCGTCATGTACGCGCCACATTCCAGCTAATGACCAGGTGATAGGTTGGCTTGCCTGTGCAAGCAGAGGGGTGAATGCCAGCAGCATAATATGCCTAGAGATCATCTTTAACCTCCTGCCCTCGGCGGTGCAGCCATGCCATACTGCGCCTGGCCTGCTCGATGAGCTCGCCTCGCATAACGCTCAGCTCGCTCTGATTCAACGCCACTGCCTGACTCTCGACGTACTGGAGAGTTTCCGCAAAGCATGCGAACCCCAGGGTGACGGCTTCACCTCGAAGCTTATGTGCAGCCCGACGCAAGGCCTCGCGGTCATCGTTTACAATACTTCTTTCTATGGCTGCCATTGCCTCGTCAAGCCCGTTACCGAACAGCGCCAGCAGCTCATTAACCAGATCGGGATCGTCAGCGCACTGTTTTAACAGGTGAGCCTCATCCGGCAGACCCTTTTCTTCTCCGGCGACAACACGGGCTATCTCCTCCCTGAGCGCCTCCTGACTCACCGGCTTGGCAATATAGCCGTCGAAGCCCATTGCCAGGCAACGCGCCTGGTCGCCCTGCATGGCATGGGCAGTCATCGCAATGGCGGGCTGGTGGCTACGCCCCCGCGTGAGTGT